>JAHEZH010000233.1 GCA_023251155.1 Flammeovirgaceae bacterium
CGATCTTTGACAACTCAGAGCTAAGAGCGTCTAACAATGTACCGTTGTGATTTGCTTTCAACCAACGATCTTTGACAACTGGAAGCATATGTGGTGATGTGTTTCGATGTTGTGATTTGCTTTCAACCAACGATCTTTGACAACAGTAGTTTAGATAAGGTTAGCCCTTCATTGTTGTGATTTGCTTTCAACCAACGATCTTTGACAACTATATCCGAATGGGCGTATCTGCAGTCGTGGTTGTGATTTGCTTTCAACCAACGATCTTTGACAACATTCGATGTAGTATACAAAGACGGAACCACGTTGTGATTTGCTTTCAACCAACGATCTTTGACAACTAGCAATCGTGAGAGGACTGCAAAGGCAAGGTTGTGATTTGCTTTCAACCAACGATCTTTGACAACAGTAAGGTATTACGATACCCGGGAAGTTTTGTTGTGATTTGCTTTCAACCAACGATCTTTGACAACCAGCAGCATTCAGGAGAGTTTACAGATGTGGTTGTGATTTGCTTTCAACCAACGATCTTTGACAACTCAACATGCTTCCGGATGCTGTATATCAACCTGTTAGAAGCAGTTGAGCTGGTCAAAAAAAGCTGATGTTGTCAAAAATAAGCCTTCATCTGCCGGATTTTTTCTGTGCCGGATGAAGGCTTTGTTTGTTTAAAACAGCTCCAGTTGCTGAGGTATATCGGGCTTTTCTTTTTCTTCTTTGCCAAAGAAGAGTTGCATCATGCCAAACTGTTTGTCGGTAATGGTGAGTATGCCCACATGGCCTGCGGGGGGCAGGTTTTTCTGTATTCGCTTTACGTGTACTTCGGCATTTTCGCGGCTGGGGCAGTGGCGCAGGTAGGCACTGAACTGAAACATGGTGAACCCATCGCGCAGCATGTTATTTCTGAACTCCGTATAGTTCTTCTTGTCTTTCTTGGTTTCGGTAGGCAAGTCAAACAATACCATGATCCACATTACCCGGTATTCATTAAGGCGCATACATTTTCATGCTGGCAGTTTAGGGTATACTATTTTATCGGTTTCACCTTCAAAGCACTTTGCCAGCGATGCTGTAGTGCGCTGCACGGCCACCATTAGTGGACTTCGTTCATCATCAAACAATACATCTACGCTCCCTATGCCCAGAAGTTGTTTTTTGGTGGAGGTGTTCAACTCGGTAAAGTCTTCTCCGTTTTTGACAATGGTAACGACCAGCGCATCGGCAAGGGGCCGGTATGGTTCCATGATATCATCAGCCAGGCAATAGTGATTGTATTGATTGCGGTGGTGTATGCCCAGCGTGGGCAGCAGACCGGAGCCGACAAGGCTGCGTGCTACCATTGCGCGCAGGATGGCATACGCATAATTTAACAGATTGTTAGGCGGTAGTCCTTCACGCTCGCGCCTGAAGTGAGGGATGTCCAGGAAAAGATTTTTCCAGTAATAGGCCGCAGCGCGTGCTTCCAGGTTGTCGGCATCGCCCGTGCGTACATCACCCACCCACTTCATCATATTGGCGGCCTCTTTGCCGTGCCGCTGCAGCAATAAAGCCTGGTTGGTGATTTTGGCTTTGATGGTTTGCCTCCAAAGTTGTTTTACCAGTGGCTGACTGGCATTGAGCTGCGCTTTGAATTTGGCTGACTGCAATTTATTTCCAGCCAGATTGAGCAAGAGGCCCGTGGGATGGTGAGTCTTGTTGCAGGTGATCAGGGCAACATTGTTTTCGAGCAAGCCCTCCATGAGGCTTTGCGTAATCACCAGTCGTTGTTCGTCCAGTATTACCACACCAATATCTTCAATGGGTATGGTGGCTTGTGCTTCTCTTTTAAAATCCTCCGGCACGGTATCGTTCTTCTCCACCTCGGGTAACCGTATTACCAGTTGCTCATTTTTTCTGCTGAGGTAGGCAGGGTTACCAAAGTAGAGGGTACGTTTAATCACTTGATCCTGATTGAATTTGTGGACTAACCTAATTTCAGATTTCCTAGTCGGTCTATTTTCAATTTTATGCAGTGGTCTTTTATAGACAACTTCTCCATAGAAAATTCCACTTTGTTAAGCTGGGTAAATTCAACCTTATCTACAATTGACTTGGCTACAGTACATGGCAACGCCGATAGTCGATTGCCTGTAAAGCTTATTATTCTGTAAATGTTTCTCTTTTGGAATGTTGTGATCTTACCAGGGGTAAATGAGTTTTCACTATCTTTCTCATCGTTGCTAAATACATAAACTAAATCATTAGGAGATAAGTAAAACAGTAAGTCATGGCCATCTTCGTTCTTTTCTGGTACCGCAGATAAGTTTTGCTTCTGCCGTTCTATAACCATATTCAGAGGAATTGTATCATAACTTCTCTTTCCTGTTTCATCTCGATAAATGGCAAAAAATAAGTTTGTACCCTTAGCAGCTTCTACGTACTTATCCTTCTTGTTGCCAGTACTCCCTACTTTGAATTTATTTCCCTTTGGTTCAAAGGTCCTAATTTTATGAATAGGTTGATGACGTTTGCCTCCGTTTAGTTCATTTATGTTCTTATTCATCTCATCAAGCCCATCAGGTGAAAATGCTATCTCCGGATGTTCAATGATTTTTCCGCCTTTATCTTCATTGTATTTTTCAAGATGCTTTAGCATTATACGCTGTATGCCGGTGTCAGTGATAGACTTAATTGTTTCAGAAAAGAAACTCTCATCTATCTTAGTTCTTGAAGCTACGTTGTTTCCTTGACCCTCATCATCAATATCCCAGTAGTAAGTCTTTACCCTCGAAATGTCTTTTTGATTAAATTGATTATCGTTTTCTTTAAAGTGCTTGATGATTTTCTTTTTATCGAGGCCTTCTTCTGTAAGTTGTTTGATATACTCTTTTAAATCTTTATCAACGATCATTTTCCATTCATCAAGCGCATTGGATAATGAAATAATTTTTTCGAATCTGAGTTTAACTAAACCTGCTACCGTATCCTTGTGCATGGGTTTTCTCACGGCCCAATGATCACCATTGGTCTGTTTTACTAGTTTTTTGGTTTTTACTCCGTTATCATCTACCCACTTGTAATAATAATTCATGGTTTTATTGATCACTCTCTGGCTCTGCTTGAAGCTTATTATAATGTCTTGCAGAGAGTCGCGTGTGTCTTCTGTGAGTGTACGCCATGGTTTATTAAAGGTCCATCTATAATTCTCACGAGTATCATCATTGTACTTTTTCGTACATAGCTTGCTTCGGAGGTCATAACGCTTTTTGTTTTTTTCATCACGCGATTTCTTTCCAAGTGCGCTTTCATTGTTGAGATAGTTCACATGATCACGCGTAGTGCAGGCTATTACAATAGCATCCAATGCATGGTGTCGATGGTCAATACGTTTTTTATTAAAGCCCCTCTGTGCCGCTAACGGAACTTTTGTCTGGAATATCTTCTTTCCTTCTTTGCTTGTCCATTCCCCGAAATTGTTACTGTTAGTCAGGGAATTTAAACGCTCAAATCTTGGGGTAATTAATTCATTCCATACATCGTTCAATCCCCATTCTTGCTTGAGTGTAGAGGTAATTGTACCATTCGTGGCGATCACATTTTTTGAGGTAGCCTCCAGCTCATTTTTTTCCCTGACAATGTTACTGAGGAGACCTTTAACAACTCGAGTGATGTAACGTGTGTCGTTAAGCTGTCGCTGAATAAAGGAATCAGGTACTTCCTCCATTAGCAACCGTTTCATTTTTCCACGTATCTTTCTGTAGTGTTCTTTAACAAAGTCTTCATATTCTGCTACTGTGAATATTTTTACCTTTTTACCCAGCCCCACTTCAATGATCCGCCCTTCTTCTTTTTGGATAAATTCCATTCCAAGTCTATTGTCTTTCAGTTTGTTTACAGCCGATTCGCAAATGACTTTATTGCTGAACGAATCATCAAAGTAGCGCGCTTGCGGTATGATGTGCTCGATTTCGTAAGCGGGGGTAAATAGTTTGCTTAAAGGAATTGGCTCTCCAGTGTATGGAGATCTGTACTTTTGTTCAAGCCATAATTTATAACGAGTAAGCTCTACGGTAGTAGGTTGTGCTTGTTTCGATATCCTTAGAATGTCATCAGGAATTTTTCCGTCCTCAGCGCCCAACACACCTTCTTCATATATTTTAAGTATTTCTTGCTGCATGGGTGAGTAGGGGCGCACATTTTCAAAGTCAGAGTCATTTAGTAATTCTATTAATAGTGCCTTCATGCGCAGGTTTGTACTTTCATTCTCCTGAACTTGTTTGGTTATCTTTTCGCGATCTGTTTTTGTATTTTTCATTTCGCGACCTAGTTCAACATGGATTTCATCAAAAAAATTTGCTGCTCCATTCCCATAATATTCCCAAATGTCACGCACAACCTGAAGTGATTCATTGATCAATTGTTCTACTATAGGGTTACGTAAACTGTGTTGCTCAATTAGCTCAATATCGTTAGGTAAAGCCCATTTTTTTGTGTCGCTATCTTCAGAATGGCGATCATATACGATATAGGATGCCAGCCATTCTGGCAAGCCTTGAAAGTGTTCAATTGTTGTCAGGTCGATCACCTTTTCACGCAGCCTGTCTTTAATCTTCTCGTCATACTCACCGTTTATTATTTTCTCTATTCGTATTCTTGTTTGTGGATGAATTTTTTCTTCTGACCAATAACCACCTCCCCGCATAAGTGGTAGCAGCTTTTTAATTGCTTTGGCTGAGTATGCGCCATATTCTTTTTTAAGTGGAGGAAATTTCCTGAAAAGATCAACAAAATCTTCGCTTAGATCATGCTTTGTTGCGAAGGTCTTTAATGCTTTCTCTAATTCTATTTTGTCTTCAACGGAGTACAAAATGTGCCAAAGTGCCTCTTCTCGTTCCTGAGTGAGAAAGTTTGGCGGTACGGATTGAGCCTTTTCCAGCCGGCTTACAATCAGACTTCGGGTTTCGTTACATGGATATGTCTTTTCTTCAACATAGTTCCACCGATATAACTCGGCATTCTTTTTTAGTTTGAAGGCCGGATATTTCAAAAACGACTTTTGATCGATTTCCCTTCTCTCACTTAGCCACTTATACAGTGCTATCCAGTCTTCTGTGTTTGTGAAAAATTCAGAAGTTACATCTACATCAGTGAATAGCTTGCTATCGATTTTCTTCTCCTTTTGATAAATACGGAGATTTTGAATGAATTTCCATAATCTAAATTCCTGAAACAGTGGATGCGATTTTGCTATTCCTTTTAATGGCTCGTTTTGCCGTGTGCCTTCTTTCAAGTATGTTCTTGTTTCGAACTTACAGTTTCCTATGAGTGACTTTTTACTTTTTAACGGACGTTGATAGAATAGAATGTCATTTAAGAAAAGGTAGGCAAAACCCCTTTCGCCTATACTTCTTTTGTGAGATTCATTATACTCATACAATTCCTCCAGACAAGCACTATATAGTTGCTTGTCTTTTAGCTGAGCGTGAAGTTCTTGTTGTTTTTCGAGAATGCGTTTTAATTCATCTTTATAGAATTTACGCTCAATCGTGCGCACTAATTTTCCTCGTATCTTTTGGTTGGGTTTTTGAAGCAGAGCGTCATAAATATATTCACCAACTGTCTTTTTACTTCTTTCGATTTTTTCCTCTGTACTTTTTTTGATGGCTACCCAGTCTTTTTCTGAATCTACAGCTTTAAAACTTCTTTTCTCTTTACCCTCTTTATCTGTTTTTATTGATTTGTCATCATTAAGATCAGTTGACACAATGAATTCTTGCGTTTTTCCAGTCCATTCGAACAATGGAACTTTACTTGATCTTCTATATGTCCAGCCATTCTCTAACACTATACTATACCATATTTCATCTTTCCCTTTTTTAGCTTCATCGGCTATTACATCAATCACTTTTAATGTATGAAATTCTACTAGCTTGTTGGGATTATCTTCTTCCTCTTCTCCTCTGATTTGGTAGTATCCTCTTTTCTGATTAAAGTGAAGTAAGAGCCAAGCCAATTCTTCTCTCTCAATTTTTTGAGTTAATGCTTTTTTGCGTAAGTAATAGATTGTCCAGTCATATGGTATTTTTTTGCCATCAGTCAAAAGTTGTGGCTGATGTTTTTTAAAGTCGGAAACCATTTCATTGAAGGATTTCTTGAATATGAAATTGCCTTTGCCCGTCTTATCATTAAACTGGTAAGCCAATTTTGGCTCAGTATTGGGTAAGAACTTTCCTAATCGTTTTTCAAAGTCTATTTCTGATGCATAATGTTGAGGAAGAAATCCTAGTATATTCAATACTCTATGGAGGCGTTCTCTACGAAGCAAGCTTCGTTCTCTTAACCTTCTGGTTCCTCTAAATCCAGTGCGTTCAGCCGTTTGAGATACGGATACTCCACTTCCAAAATTATCTAAAACATCTTGTGACATCGGAATAATCCTACTGCCGGAACCGAGGATTTTTCCGCTAGCTTCTGTTTCTTGCTTTTGAAT
Source organism: Flammeovirgaceae bacterium (assembly GCA_023251155.1). GTDB lineage: Bacteria > Bacteroidota > Bacteroidia > Cytophagales > Cyclobacteriaceae > ELB16-189. The sequence continues at coordinate 6,470 of JAHEZH010000233.1, forward strand.
TAAAGCCCATCCAATTGAATTAGTCCCCAAATCCAATCCCAAAATATTTTTTGCCATAGCTAAACTTTTATTTATATTTATAATTGAAAGCAAATCACAATAAGGATTATTCCGTTGTGAAAACATTTAAAGTGGCCCCGACTTGTTCGGGGTCGCTTTTTTTTAAACACATCCTTCCGGTAAAACAGACCCCGCATGAGTTATCTTCATTACTGTTAATTGCTTCCTGTCATTGCAAGTCCGCTGTAGCCATGTAAGCTCCGGATCGATTAATGGCGGTGCTGTCAATCTGCTCTGAATATCGGTCAGCGGTAGGTTGTTTCAGTATCTTTTTTCCGGAAGCCGGGAAATTCTTTCCCAACGATTTTACGGATATGGAATCAGCCTTTCGCAAAGGCAGACAAGTAATTGCTCGTATATGTTCAGAAGAGTGCTTTGACAGGCAGTGACAGAAAACGGAGAACCCTGATGCGACCAGCTGATCAGGTGTCAGAGCGATTACGAACACGAATGGTGAGCAGAATGCAGTAAGTGCCTTCATGAGTAGATCAAAGCGAGCCCTGTACAAGGTATCGGTTTGCCCGACAGCATCAAAGAAAATACGCACAATCAAATGGACCTGCTGCTTGCTGAAGAAATAATATAGGAGTTACTCCCATAGCCAGCAGTGATCAGTCCTGGAATTAAATTAATCTGTGGCAAAACTATTAATGTAAAACCTATTCCATGCCATTGGAGAATGCTCTTCCCATTCGTGAGTGCGCAAGAGCAGCGGATGCAGGTGATGATGTAAGATAGCGATCAGGATGTCTATTCACGCTGGCCTCATCCTCTTTTAACTTGTGGCCAGATCAAAATTGGATATGGAGTGGAAGTACAGATCAAAGATCGCATGTCCGGTATTTTTTCTCCGGCATTTTTACTACTACTACTACTACTCGCACGTTCAACATGACGCTACGCATAAGCGCTTTGTCCGACGGTGTAAAGAAGAAAAAAATTGTCATCATCGTCTGCCGTGATTATTTACCTGAGTCGGGTTTTCCTGATCTGAAATACTTCCACGGTATGGCGTTGTATTTTATTAATGCCCTG
>JAHEZH010000109.1 GCA_023251155.1 Flammeovirgaceae bacterium
ATATGTGCTTATGAAGCCAAATAGGAAGCGATCTATGATTGAGTAAACTAATACCACTTTCTTCTGGCGTACCGACTAATTAGTAGATTTGGAACCCGGTTGCATAGTAAGAATAATGTCAGGATGAAACCATGCCTTCAGATTTAAAGCAGGTTGGAGTACTTCCGGAAACAAACGAGAAAGGACAGCTTCAGCCTCAAACCTTTTCACTATATTCTTATCGGCTAAGAATTCCTGACACTTTCCTTTAAAGGTATTCTTGGCATCGCTTTGCGATAAGTTCATTCCAGCTACCGTAGAACTTGAACGCCTGTTCAATAAAGTGCCATACTAAGTTCCCAGTGTTTTCCCCTAAACATTTAAGGCTTATCTCAAGCGCATTAAGCAAAACAGTCCTAACTCTGCAGGGCGGAGTTGAATAGTTCCTGAAGATGGATTGTTAGTATTTTCAAATTGATAATATCCATCAAGCATCGATCTAAAATGGTACAGGTAGCTTACCCCTAAAATATTTCCCGCATCAACTCTTCCATGAAGTAGCTTCAGGTGATTAACGGATCTTGACACGTACTAAGACACAACGACCAACTTTAATGCGGAATGGATAATTCGAATCAAATTTGGTTACCTATTCCACCATCATCCTACTCGACTGCACTATTCATCTTCTATTATCACGCGTTGCGTTGCTCTTCCTTTTTTCTGGATGACCTCCAGAACGTACATTCCGCTTTTAAGTGTTTCCAATTTCAGCGAAACCACTGCCGACAGATACTGCGGAGTCATCACCGATTTATGAACGATACGGCCGGTAAGATCAAACATGCGTAACACTACTTCTCCTTCATCAGCGCTGATACCACTCAGTCGGAAGGTGATATTATCTTTTGCGGTAGGATTAGGAAACACATGGAGACCCAGGTTAATGGAGTTAGCGTATTCCAGTACAATCGTTTTACTTAGCGATGATGCACCATCCAGATCAATCTGCTTTAATCGGTAGTAGTTCTTACCCCTCTTAAAGTTCAAGTCTTCAAAATAGTACTCTGACTTTATCTTGATTGTACCGTTACCTTTTACAATTCCTATTACCTCAAATTCCATTCCGTCAGACGAACGCTGAATTTCAAACCGATCGTTATTCAACTCTGATTCAGTACTCCAGTATAAGTAGACCGCCTCACCGATAATCTCCCCGCTAAACTTCGACAATTCAATAGGAAGTGGATTGGTTGTTTCTGTTGACCCCAAAATAACCACATTCTCGCTGAAATTAAGGGGCAGATTCGAAAGTACAGTTCCTCTTGCCTGAGTATGCCCTGGAAGGAAATTACCGCCCCCGGTATTGGCCCAATTGACGCCCGTCCATTGCATCACCGTTAATGCCTCTCTTGACAAAGTATTCGCTGACACATCACTTTCCATTCCCCAACTAATACCAACGCGAGCCGTTCTTCCCGTAGATAATGCACTTCCATCTGAAACTTTCCAATATTCAGAACCACCTACCTTTAGAATGGTTGCATCCGAAGAGATCAAATTGTTAATCGGTGTATTACGAGGGGCCGGGGCCGCAGCCACTACATTCCAAATCGACTGAGGGAAATATTCCATATCCCAAGTGACATTGCCTACTTGACTAACGGAATTGACCTCGCCGGTTCTCCAGCGCGCTCCCTTGCCAATCGGGAATTTAAAACTCTGACCGTTGGCAAGTACTTTATATAACTTACCATCAACATAAGATGTACTTCTTCCTTCAACCGGATTTGCCACCGCACTTGATTCCATTAAGAACGTAGTTGCTCCCGTAGTGATTACTCCGGAAGTCAAAAGCAATTCGCTATTTACAGTCGTATTACCCGACAAGGTCATTCCTGCAGCATTGGAAATCTCCAGACGGTTGAATGCCCGCGTTCCGGTAAACGTACCCGTGAGTAGCTGATTGGCGGTACCTCCAAATACAAACCGTTGTCCCGTCACTCCTCCTGTACCTGATGTAATCGTAGCCGCAGTAGCTACCGTCATGTTACCATTCACGCGGATGATGTTTCCTCCTCCTGATCCGGGTGTAAATGTTCCATTCGTCACGGAAAGGTGGCGTTCAATTATCTTGCTTCCTCCCGTTCCTCCGGAAAACACGCCTGCTGTCTGAGTAAAATCACGCGCAACATGAAGTGTACCCGCCAGGTTGTTATACGTGGAGGCATTCAGTAATAAATCGTTTTGAACAGTAACTGATCGGTTGTTGGAGTTATTGAAAGTACCTCCGTTTAAAGTGAAGTCATTACAAATTGTAATGTCATTGTTAGCGAGTGTCTTCACTCCAGCTCCTTCCAGTGTCAGTTTTCTTACTGTAATAATACTACCTAGGATGTCATATGTTCCGGTACCTCCGTAAATCAAACCACCTCCGGCACAAGAGAAAAACACCGCATATTCGGCAGCGGGTAATACCGCACTACCCGTATTGCTATTTACCTCAAGATCTCCTGTACCACGCATACCGCCCAGACGGTGTCCGATGGACCCAGTCGGTATCACAATTTTACCTCCCGCATTGATCTGCGTTTCGTAAAGACTAATGTTGTTAATGTTCAGAGTAACTGTATGTCCTGGTTGAACAATAACCAATGCGCCAGTCGGAGCGCCGCCACCAAGTACAGCAGGAGTATAAATAGGTGCATCCACATCACCCGAAGAAATGGTGGTATAAATAGGCACATTGTCAGGAATAGCCACGTCAATACCCGCGAAATAATCACCGGAGATTCCGTCATCCGCCACGCCCGAGAACGAAAAAGTAATGGTATTGGTAACTTCATTGACATCAGCAGTATTATACTTATTAACAATGATCGTAGGATTTGCATCCGACAAGATACGGGCTGATATATAATCGGTTTCTGTATAAGGTGCAGTTACAGCCACCATTGGTTGCAGGTACTTCAACGTCATCGTCGATTTGAATGAAGAGGCAACATCGTCAGCATTTATAATCCAATAGTACTGCAGCACGTTATTTAAATCATTGAATGCTGCCGGTGATGGCAACTCTCCAGCGCCGTCATTGTCAATAACACTTGGGTGCCGCTCATTTGCAGGACGAACCGTAATGGTTGGTGCTCCGGAAGCACCGGTCGTATTTCCGGCAGTACCAAAGTCAAATGTAACTGGGGTATAATAGAGCTGCCCTACCGGAAAGGTGAAATCCGTCGTGTAGTTCGTTGGAAACTGCTTGCGCAATCCTTTATCCATGAAAGAACTGTTCGTCTGGATCATGTTGGTGACCGAAAATGAATTGACGGGTACAATCAAGGAAGAAGCACTGAGCGAAATCAAACCTCCGCCAATATCAAAGACGCCAGCTTGCAGGCGAAGGTGATTGGAAAAAGAAAAATCATAGCCAAATCCATCTGGAATAACTACACCATTCACATTATTGATCGTGACGATTCCCAATGATCCAACGCCCATCGAAGAACGCGCCAGTTGTTGTTGTGTTGTGCCATTGAAAACAAGACCTTGTCCGCTGGTACTGGTGTGAACACCATCCACCAATGCATGACGTTTCAACATAACGGCAAAGCTTTCGCTGGCAAATACACCTGCTGATAACGTAAGATCACGATTGACCGTGATGTCTTTTGCCAAGGTCAACGTACCCGCTCCTGATTTTGTAAAATTGTAGAATGATAAAGTAGGTGATGCTCCAGAAATAGTAGCATTACCCGCATTGGCAAAGGTGGTAAGATTATTACCCGACGTAAACGTTCCATCCACCGTAAAATCTTGCCCTATGGTCAAATTAAGATTTTGTGCATCTAGTGTATTGCCATTGGAAATGGTCAGGTTTCCATTGAGCGATAAAGGAGAGATATAAATTTTAGTTACCGGAGTATTACCAGCGGCACCAGCCAGCATAAGGTTATTAAGCACTGCGGTTGATTTGATACCTATAGTACCAGCCGGTGTGCTTGCATTTCCTATCGTCAACGTGGAACCACTGGTGATTACCGAAGTCTCCGGCTCCAGCCATACAGAAGGAACGGTCGCACTTCCATTGCCTCTCACAATCGTCAGCGAACCTCCGGAATGATTAAACCGACTGCCGGTATTGAGAATTTCAAACACCCCTCGGCTGTTACTGGATGCAGAACGGTTCCCCACCGTTACTGTTCCGTTAGACTGTGTGTAACTCAAGATTCCTGTATTGGCCACAAGACTCCTGCGTACCTGAGATCCTACAGTCAGTGCTCCTGACGTCACTTCAATTACGGCCGTTCCCGTATTTGAGTATTCGATAAAGTTATCGAATGTACCACCCGCATCCAATGTTGCTGTTCCCCCATTTATCCGGAGCAGCCCACTTAAGGTAATACCTGTGCTTGCAGTGGTCATGTTCACTGTGCCTGCGCTCACCTCTAGACCTGCGGTAGAAGGAATATCGAAATTACCTCCACCAGAACTTAACGTATACGTAGCCGTATTGTTCATTTTAAGAATTCCGTTGTTGATCGTGATCGACTTGACCACCGAATTCGTGGGACTATTCAATACCACTGAACTGTTCACAGCAAATGAGGAGGACTGACTGACGCCTTTATTGCAAATAATCCGATACAAATCAGGAACGGAGGTAGAAGTTCGTGAGTAGACGTGATTGCCTGCTCCCTGAAACTCCAGTGCAGCCCATGGACGATTAGCGGCATTGTAGAGATCGATGACATTATTGTTATCAGCCCCTTGAATTAAATTGCCTTTCAGTACCAGTCGGTGCTCCAGTGCTAAGTTCGATCCAGGGTTAATTACATTTAACTGCCTGTTTCCATTGGCAGCAACCACTTGGGTGAAATCGATATTGCCATCTACCGTCACCGTCACTGCCGGTGCCGTACCGGGAAATCGCAGGGAACCTCCCTGCCAATAGCCCACCAACACATCTTTCATGACACGGATATTCTGCGCCGCGATCGTCTCTGCGTTACCTTGGATAATCAGGTTGGCATTTACCGTAATGTTCTGATTGATGGTGTACAGATGTGACTCTAACATCAGGTTAGGTATGGGGGTAGGTATCGTCGTGAGCGTGGTCGACGTACCATTTCCAAAATACAGGAAATACGAATCGGGATTAGTACCAAAATCACCAAAGTCACCCAGCACCGTAGGACTGCTTGTAATATTAAATGAGATCATTCCTGTACCCGTTACAACACCTACACGGTACGTTAGGTTATTATAAAACTGCAGGCGGGGAACATTTTCTGAATTCGGAACGGGAGAATTGAGATAGTCATGCTTGAACTGAACGCTGGCCACATTGATGGATGTATTATTTACATTGATACGATGACCATTTCCCGCCGATGACTGAATGACCACTGTACTTCCTGCCACAGGCACTTCCGCTATACCTCCGGAAGGAAGATTCTTGGACCACACCGCAGCAGTCTCCCAGTTGCCACTCGCTACCGAATAATACGTATCCAATGTAGCCGTGAACCGGTTAGTACCTCCAGCGGTATAATCCGCTGCCTCCAGTGTAAAACCGGCACCCGGAAACGTTCCACCTGTCGTTACTCCATTAAACGTAATTACGTTATTGGCGATATCAACATCATTAGTGGCGCCATCCAGCGATCGGGTAAAAGGAGATGCATTCAATACTTTACCTGGACGGTAATTTGACTCGGTACCGCCTGCATCTGCGTTCACGTAAACAAACTGGTAAGAAACAACCGGCAATGTGGTAAACCCCGAATGGTTGGCCTTCCAGTAGTACGCTAAAACATCGGCTCCTCCAGACTGGTTAGTGGTCAACAGCACTCCGTTGACAGGTACTAAAGTCACCAGCCCATCATCACTATACGAGGAAATACTGGCAAGCGCAGGCGTATACTTACCGGCCACACCAACTGGATACGCTATGGATTCATTCGCATCCACATACATCTCCAGGCCGCCATCCGAGCTGTTGCCTGCACCCTGGATCATTTTATTCACGCTAAAGGGCGCCCCTGCCAATGAGGCCGCAGCACCCTGAATCGATAACTTGTAGGTACTGATATTAAAAATGCCCGAGGTAAGTGTCAGTGTTTTGTAAATGGTCAGATCGCCCGTTCCCAAAGTAACAACGGGGGAAGGATCGGTATTATTGATCTCCATGTTATGAACAAATGACCCCGTGGCGTTCAACACCTGGTCCACACTGCCTGCAAACAGCAGCTTTCCTGTACTGGCTGATTTACCGACAGTCGCACCATTCGCTAACGTCACCGTCGAGGTGGCAGACACAACAAAAGATCCATAGTCAAAAATCCCAGCGTTCACAGTCAGCGTCCCATCCACCCGCATGGCAGTTGTATTTCCACTAAGAACAGCGACTTCGCTTCCCGAAGTCTTATCGATCAACAAATGATTAAACACCTGCGTGGCCGAAGTTCCCAACCGGATAGCACTTATACCTGCACCATTAATAGTGGTCGTATTAACTCCTGGTGTATACGTAGCTCCATTCTGAATTTCAAGGTCACCGCTGAGAACCACATTCTGATTGTTGGTGGTAAATGTAAATGGTGTAGCACCTTCCAGTGTCAGGTTATTTAACACCGTCAGGGGTTGTGCCGTCAACGACAATTCATCTATCCCCACTGTGCCCGTGCCTGACGTTGTCCCCGCCAGCTCAATTGTCGAATTGGTACCCGCCGTCTTTCGCATAATGACATTCCAGAAGGAAGCTTTTGATGTCACCTTATAGGATACATTTCCATTTGTCTCCATAATCACTGTACCACCGGTTACACTGATATTGGCGGGTGCGGAATTAATAAAGATGGCACCTCGCAACCCTCCAAGGCCAAGATCCGCGCGATTGCGTACAACAAGTGTCCCTCCGCTCATATTAAACACATTACCCGGATAGGTTAAGCTGAAAGCCGCATAACTGGTATTCACCGTGCCTCCGGTAACAGTAACAATACCCCCGGACTGAATGTAACTACCTACTGCTCCTGCTCCCGACGTAGAGGTACGAATAGCACGCACATCCACCGTCCCTCCCTCCACAGAAATGACTCCATTCATGCGTAGTGTTAGTCCGCTGTCTTCATTGACGGTAAGGCTTCCCGCACTGACGCGAAGTGCCCCATAGGGAACGACAGCGCCTCCGCCTGTCTTGCTTACAGTGGCTCCATTCACCCAAAGCGCTGCGCCTTCATAGACCGCATAGTTGTTTACCGTATTCAGTAATACCGTAACGTTGGCACCTAATTCCACGGTACCATAATTAAGACCCAACGCATTTAGGTTGGTACCATTACCATTGACTGCCGGATTAGCTTCATCAATGTTATAATTGGCAGGCCCAAAGAGGTTAAAATACGAAGGGTCCGCTGCAAGCAGTGTTACCTTATAGGTCGCATCCGTTCCCTTCGCAATCTCTATCCTGTAAAAGCGAGTCACCGCATTACATGATGCAGTCTGGTTTTGTGTGGAACTTAAAAAATTAACATCAACCCTGCCATCCGTTGCTTCTGCCGTCAGGTTTACAGCCGTACGGTTGGTAAAGTAGGCCGTATTGTTATTTGTAAAATCACCATATAGATTAAACTCATGACGTGTGCTACTGTTGTTGCCTGTTCCGGTACGAATCCCTCCGGAAGCAGCAACGACAACATCTCCGTTAACCGTGAGTGTACGATTGACCGTACTGACGTTATCGCCAAAACGTAACACACCATTGTTAATGGTAAGATCTCCATTTAACGTGATAGTACTTAACAACGAAGCCATGTCGTTAACACCGGTCATGTTGACCACCAGATCATTAAATGTTCGCGCTTGATTGAGTGACAGTGCGGTACCATACACCTCTACCGTACCTCCTACAGCCGCATCCGCAAATTCGGTCACTGTGCCCGATGGAAAATTATCAACAGTACCTCCCATTCGTATTCGGCCTGAACCCGATAGCGAAGTAAAATTATGCCCTGAAGAAGCAAGCAAATCAAGTGTCCCCGTGATCGACAAACTCTGTATCGCCACATTGTTTACATTCATTATCATCGTTCTTCCGGAAGTAATGACCACATTGTCAGCCGGCCCTGGAATAGCATTGCCAGGGTTCACCAGCAAGGGAAACAAACTTCCATCGGTCGTCCACGAAGTAGGATTGTCCCAGTTTCCACTCTGATAACTGTACCAAACATTTCCGCCATAAGCGATCGAACTTCCTATAGTAAAGTAATAGGTATCATTGGCCAGCGTCTGAGCAACGGATGGCCCGGTGAAGAAGGTGGTACCCGGTGCAGTTCCTGTTAGTGCGGTCCATGTACCCACCGATTCTTTTTGATACCACAATGTGGTATAGGAAGCTTGCGTATCACCAGAGGAAACATCGCTGCCTGAACTATAATTGAACTGAGCTCCTGAAAAAGTGGTGGCATTGGCGTTTCCTTCCACCGTCATGCGGAAGGTTCGCTTTAAACGGCCTGTTGCATCTGTAGCTAACAGGGCTTTAACTGCAAGCATGCTGTTAACGGTTGGCGCAACACTTACAGTGGCCGTTGACATATTAAGAGGTTGATAACCTCCGGTAGAAGTTCCTATGGGGAAGAGGAACTGCCATCGTGCTGCAACGCCATCATTTATCCGTATCAACTGACTGCCCGAAACTCCGCTGTCATCGAGTTGAATATAACGATTTGCAGTAGGACTGGTAATAGAAGCTGATGCCCCGAGCTTTACATTGCTGGTAGCATTCACAATCAATAACCCGTTAGCGGACCAGGAAAGTGTTCCATTGATGGTGATATCCTGGTTGACATTCACTACAGCACCTGCAGTATTCATGATCACATTTTGGAAAGTGGTAGAAACCGACCCACTGATTGTTTTGGCCCCGGCACCATTAAAGGTCACCGTGTTGGTGCCTGCGGTAAATGTTCCACCATTATTAGCAATACCCGATGATACGTTGAATGTACCTGATGGAGCCGTGAACGTACCCGAGTTAATGGTCAGATTCGTAACGGTAACTCCTCCGGTAGATCCGGTGAACGATCCGCCCGCAACCAGTAGTCCACCGTTATACGTTTGTGTTGCCGTGCCCGCTAAGTAATTACCCCCGTTAACGGCAGCTTGCCCCGCAACGTTAACCGTTCGTGTCGTCGCGTCCAGTGTCCCTGAAAGTACATTCAGCTGACCACCGACATTTATCCCGGCTCCCAATGAAGTGGTGCCTCCGTTGATCGTCAGATTGTTAAAGCTGGTGAAGATCGTTGCTGGTAACGTGTTTATTCCCGTCAATTCGACAGTACCTGTTCCCGGTGTCCAGGTTCCTCCCCCTGTATTTACAGTGATCGCTCCGCCTACCGATAAGGTTCCACCCGAAGCCATATTAAGAATTCCTTGCCCTCTCGGTGCAGCCCCCGTTCCTCCAAACGATATACTCGCCGCAGTTAGCTGCGATCCATTTACAAAATTGATAGTACCATTTCGATTTGCATTTCCATTCATGCCCAACGTAACCGTTCCCGAAACAGTCAGCGTGTATCCACCGGAAAAGGTTACGGTACCCGCCTGATTGGCATTCGTACTGCTGAGTTGCAGGGAGGCACATGCTGCATTGGCAGTGATGGTAATGATATCATTACGCTCGATGATTACAATATCACCCGCAACTGGAAAGAGTCCGACTCCTACTGCCCCACCATTAGAAGTGGATGACCAACTTGTATTAACGTTCCAGTTACCATTCTGCCGTGAATAATAGGTGGCTGCATTGACATTCCAGCTTAACACATTCAATAAAATCACGACGACAACTACCTTTCTCGCTGCACTCCAGATAACGCTCATACTTTCTTTCTAATAAAATCATTGACCGTCAGTAAACACAAAAAAAAACAGTCAATTTTTGAGCGGCAAAGTTAGGCTAACCCGTATTTTTAATTTCGCTTAATGCTCTTCATTTCCTTGGGCTTGTAACATATTCCTTAAGAATCAAATAAAATAGATAAATGTCCATTTGAAACGTATTAAAAAAGAAGCAGTTATGTGAGCTGCCTAATTTCAATCTTCGACAGAGGAGATCATGAATGTAAGGTTACAAACTCAGCGACAGTGTATCTCTTCAACCGCAGTAATGCTATTAGGCTTATGTACAGGGCTAACCGATCAATGATTACCCAATTCCTTCAACGTTGATAATAAAGGATAGTCCCTGTCTTATACTTGGTAGAATGGTTACGGAAATTCAAAAGAAAATCTAATTATAGATAAAACTTCGAACCCACTAATTATAGGATGCTTACAGTTTAATAGTAAGGTGTACTTATTGACGTGAAATCATTCGAACGAAAAAAGCCTTCAAATCCAACGACTTGAAGGCCTTTCAATTTTCTGCGGTCTGGACGGGACTCGAACCCGCGACCTCCTGCGTGACAGGCAGGCATTCTAACCAGCTGAACTACCAGACCGTTCAACGAGGGTGCAAATATAACGGAGCGATGATTGAAACCAAAAGATCAATTAAAATATTTAACTTTTCTTATCCACAATTTTGTATTCATCACACACTCAGAATTTTAAAATTGCTGTTGCAACGCTTCCATCGCTCCTGTCAAATAAACCAACGGTGCATTCCAGTTAATGGCTATCTCATTGGATGCATAGGAACAGTCCGTATCAGAATAGGCTTCATCAGGTACCGAAGAATCATACATACATTTGTCCTGCATACCCGGATTTGGTCCTCCCGCAAGAAGACCAGGTACGGGTGCCTTTATCCCATCAGCAATGGAAGTACGATGATGAGGATGCAGGGTCGCTTTAGCTCCGTACCCTGTTACGAAAGAATAGCCTGTACCATTTCGGCCGAGAAGATAATCCAGATTGAGAAGTGCTGCATTCAAATAGGTTTTGTTTTTTGTAATACGAAAGGCTTGTACCAACGCAATGCCCTGATTGGCAGCAACCGAATTACTTCCCCATATAAAGTCTTTCTTTGCTCCCCCCATGACGGATGAGAATGGGCTGACCTGCTTTTGCCCGAGCAGACGATCGGCAAACCGGATCAGTTGGGTTTCAATGCTTTTCTTATCTTCAGCAGGAAAGTCAGTTAGCTCATTCTCAAAACGAAGTAGCGTATAATATCCCAGTAGTCTTACCTGCGGCCAGGCAGGCAATAACCAATTACTATCCGGTTGAAGATCAACTGCTTTATAATACGATACGTCTCTGGTCGTCACATACAACTCGATTGCTGCCCAAATGAATTCATCTGTAAAATCCTTATCTCCATACCCTCCGGTGGTAATATCCGGATCATACTGTTTGTTCATGGCATTCTGATCATATTCTACTTTCGGATTTTTCACTGCCCACTCCCATGCTTTCCTTGAAGCGCTAAGACAAGAATCAGATAGCCCTGGCAACTCTATGGAGTATCTTTTAAAGATCCGTGACGCTTGTGCTGTTACTGCGGCAAAGTCGAGTGTGGCTGCGGTTCCTTTCTGAACTACATACCTGGGCGTTGTGGCTTTGTCGGGCATGATCATACCATCGAATCGGGCATTCGTCAGCTTATTATAAACACCACCGTCCTTATCCTGCATGGTCAGCATCCAGCGCAGATTCCAAAGTAGTTCATCCAATAGATCAGGAACTGCATTAGTACTCTCGGGGATGTTTAATTTCAATGGCTTATAGTACTCCGGGAAGTCTTCATAGGCAGAAAGTAATGTACCCATCGTGATACCGCTATTCACGATGTACTTGTTATAGTCTCCCGCATCGAACCATCCTTTGGCAGAAGAGATCACCGAACCTGACGGCCGCCCCGGTGAAGCAGCAGAAGGATGAATCAACACGCTGTCATCCGGCTCCCCCGCGGGACGATGCCACTTTCCTGCATATGGCTCTGGCAATGGAGCTGAAAGCCGCTGATAGTAAAATGCCTTGATGGAAGCTTTGGCTACCTCCTCATGAACATTTGCTTTAATTTCGAAAGGATAGGAACTCCCTACGCCGGGCACTGCGATCACGTAACTTCCAGGCTGTGTGATGGAGGTAAAATCAGCTTGCCGGTAATTCTTTTTGGAATACGATGCTGACAAGGGCTCACTTAATTTTCCGGTGAACAATTTGGTCTTCTGATCGGAGGTGTAAATGGAAAACTCGGTAGCGTCATCACTATTCACTACCGCAATCTTTTTGGCCGATGGATAATAGCCAATCTGGTTCACCCGTATGCGTTCACTCATCGGCAGATGGGAAGAGGATGCACAACCAAAAATCATCCCGATAAGGAATAGCGCTGGCAAATGATAAATGGAAATGGACTTCATGAAAAGAATAATTAGTCAACAATAAACCTTAAGCAAATCAGTTGTTAACGCTTCGCCAATAGCGACTTGATCATATCCGTATAATACGTTCCATAATAAGGCCCTACCCAGTTCATGGACATTACTTCATCTTTGGTCAGAACGTCATAGTGCTTGTCGTAGGTGATGTACCCCGTATAATCGCCATTAAAACTGGTGATCATTAAGTGCTTGTCAGGTGCTGCCTCATTCAGTTTTTCATTGGTAAAAATCTCTCCGGAAAAATCGCACGGAGTACCGATGAAAACAAGGTCACCGATTTCTAAAAAGGTGAGTTCGCCTCTCAGGGGATCGGCCAGTACACGAAAGGCCCAGTCACGCGCCTTCCAGTTTTTAGCAATGCGTAGCTGAGACGGTCCAAACTTAATGGGAATGTGCGCTGTCTTGATGGTCAATGAATCGGTAGAAGGTGTCAGGGATAACGAATCGATTTTCGAAACCAGAATAGCTGCCGACCGTGCAACATATTCAAAGTCGGTTTCCGGCATCCATTTGAAGCGATGACTTCCAACCATGCCGGCCATGTACATTCCAAAGTTCCATCCTTTGGTCTTTAGTTGCCGGATCGTTTCAGAAGGATAATCCCCGGAAAGCTCCAGCCGGTTTTTGCTGATGGATGTAGCATGCGCTCCGAATGTAAACACAATCCCTTTGGATCCATCTTGCCGGTTCACTGAAATGCCACGCAGCTTTCCATCAACGGTTCCCTGATCAAATGCGATCCGGTTCTCCACCCATTCTGAAACATCACTTTCAAAATACGATAGCGTGGAATTTACTTTCGAAGCATTCGCCTTCCTCATTTCGTTGACGATGGACTGTGCTGCCCACTCCACCCATTCGTCATGGTAGTCGCCCAGAACCAGATTTCCCAAAAGGCTGTCGTTCCATCCCCCTACTCCATTATGCGTATGCGTGGAGGAGACATACAGAAAATAGTTTTGCACTCCGGCTGTGGTAAGCTTGTTATTGATTCGCTCTTTCAACGCAGGGGGAAACAGCATCAGGTCAGTGCTGATTAGGTAAGAGGTAATGCTTCCGTTATCAATTGCCAGAATACGTGCATAAAGCGAATCATGAACCGATTCGAATTTCGGCCGCGGAGTATAGCCTGCCATTGGCATCGTGTACGATGGAGTAATGTTCGCACTGCTCCACCCCACCTGCAATACCGCTGTGGGCGGATACACCGAAGGCTTGAGCGTATCCAGCCTGTCCATCATTGTTTTATAAAAGGGCTGATCTTCTAATGGTGTTCGGTCTATCGGGCCAACCAGCGAAACAACGATAAGTAAGAGGAGAAGAATAACTCCGGCAAACCATTTGACGAACTTCTTCATGTGTGCCTGTTAATTAATCACTTCATCCAGTTCCAGCCAGCGAAGTGTTTTCTCATCCACCTCAGCCGTAATCACTTCTATCCGTTTGGATAGGTTGATCAGTTCATCGTTACTCATACCTGGTGCGCTCAGCTTATTGGTAAGATCTGTCTTTTCTTTTTCCAACGCCTGAATCTCTTTCTGAAGATCCTCATGCTCCTTCTTCTCTTTAAAAGTAGGCTGCTTCTTCTTTGATTCATCGGCCGGAGCCGCTGGCTTTACAGCCTTGGGTTTCTTCTCTGCCTGTAAGCGGGCTTCTTCCAACTCTTCCACCTCCGCACGGTAGTCCGAGTAGTTTCCATTGAACTTGCGGATCTTGCCTTCACCTTCAAAGATGAAAAGCTCTTCTACCAGATGGTCCATGAAGTAACGATCGTGCGATACGAGCACCAGGCAGCCGTTGAATTTCTCAAGGAAGTCTTCCAACACATTCAATGTGTCGATATCAAAATCATTGGTTGGCTCATCCAGGATAAGGAAATTCGGATTCTTGATTAACACCTTCATCAATTGAAGGCGCTTTTTCTCACCACCACTCAGTTTCTCAATGTACGTATACTGCTTCTCCGGCGGAAATAGGAACAATTCGAGAAAGCGGGAAGCCGATAACGAAGTACCATCGGCCAGCGTGATGAACTCGGCAATCTCTTTAATCTCTTCAATAATACGGTGGCCCGGATTCAGATCTTCGGTCTCTTGGGTGAAATACCCCATCTTGGTAGTTACTCCAGGAATGACTTCACCTTTATCGGGTTTAGAACCTTGCGTGATCAGATCAAGGAAGGTGGACTTTCCAATTCCGTTCTTACCCACAATACCGATGCGGTCTTTTTTCTTAAACACATAAGAGAAGTCTTCCACCAGGTTGCGTCCGCCAAACCCTTTGGTCACATGATGTAATTCGAGCACCTTCCCACCCTGACGGGCTTCCTGTATATCCAGCTCCAGTTTATCTTTCTTCAGGTTCTGCGAAGCCTTTTGTTCTAATTCATAATAGGCATCAATACGATACTTGGCTTTGGTACCCCGCGCACGAGGCTGCTTGCGCATCCATTCCAGCTCTTTCTTCAGCAACTGACGTGCCTTACCAATTTCGGTTTTCAGCATCTCTTCCCGCTCCGATTTCTTTTCAAGGAAATAGGCGTAGTTTCCTTTATAGCGATAGATCTTTCCCCGATCGAGTTCGAGGATTTCCTTTGCCACATTGTCAAGGAAGTAGCGGTCATGGGTCACCATGATCAGGGTAATGTTCTGTCCGGAGAGGTACGATTCCAGCCACTCAATCGCTTCCAGATCAAGGTGGTTGGTCGGTTCATCCATAATGATCAAATCAGGATCTGAGAGCAGCAGCTGTGCAAGAAATATGCGTTTACGCTGACCTCCGGAAAGTTCTTCAAATCGCTGCTCCAGATTGACAATGCCCAGCTTACCGGTCACCTCCTGCACTTTGGCATCATAGTCCCAGGCATTCAGTTCTTCCATCTTTTCGAGGGCTGCCTGCATACGGTCGGCCGAGGTATCCGGATGATGAATACAGTCTTCATACTCCTTCACTGCCTTGGCTACCAGATTCTTGTCATCAAAGAGAATGTCGTTGATGGTGAGATTGCCCGCCACATTGGGTTGCTGGGTAAGGTAGCCCAGCTTGATTCCTTCGCGTAAGCTTACGCCACCGGAGTCGGAGCTCAGCTGGCCGGTAAGTATTTTCAAGAGGGTAGATTTGCCGGTTCCGTTTTCGCCCACAAGGGCCAGTTTTTCACCCTGGCCAATACCCAGTGTGATGTCACGAAAAAGCCAACGGTCATTAAATGACTTGGAAAGAGATTCTGCTGAAAGGTAGTTCACGATTATAAAAAATGAACCCGCAAGTTAGCAGATGATCGGGTGTGATGTGAATGAAAGCTGATAAACTTCCTGATCAGAGACTAAATGAATGGCCGATTTTATTGTGAAGTTTGAACTTGCTTCATCCGAAAACACAAATAGCAAAATCCGATCTGAAAGGTAAATGACGTCAGCATGGTAAGAAATAGTAACATAAGCTACTCCATTAAATGATTGAAGTATGAAATTAATATATACCTATTAATATTCCTACTATTCAACAAGTTATCATCTTTGAGTTATATTTATTTCTGATTACCTATTTCCCACCTGAATCCAAATTAAACAGAAATGAATCTTGCCACCGCCATCGCCAGGGAACACAACAAAGTACAGCGCGACCGGATAGTAGCCTACATTGGTGCGGATCCAAAACGCTTTGCCGAATTGGTCCAACTCTTCCTGGCTGGCCCTTACCGCATTACCCAGCGCGCATCCTGGCCATTAAGTACTTGCATTGAAAATCACCCGCAACTAATTACTCCTCACCTTAGGAAAATACTAGCCCTGCTACAGCAGGAGGGTATTCATGACGCAGTGAAAAGGAACGTTTTACGTTTGCTCCAATACATCACTATTCCTAAATCACTTCAGGGAATAGTCATTGACCTGTGCTTTAAATACCTATCCGGTACTCAGGAACCGGTAGCCATCCGGGCTTTTTCCATCACCTTGCTGACAAATCTTGCCGGAAATATTCCTGAATTAAAAAATGAACTGATTTCAATCATCGAACAGCGATTGCCTTATGAAAAGCCTGCTTTTGTATCACGCAGCACCAAAGCATTGAAGCTGTTAAGGAAGCCTTGATGGAACGATTTTAGCCCAGGTGCAATTGAAGGATTTGGATATCCGGATATTAAGTGTACCTTTGTATTGCATTTAAGAAACAGTGCCTTTCAGCAAGTTATCTCTCTCAAGAATTTCTGTTGTTTTACACCCTTCCTTAATTTAATAATTATTCCTTCTTCGTCCTTTTCAAAGGGAGCTCATCGAATCTTTATTGCAGGTTTAGCGAAATCCCATTTTCGATAAACCGCTAAGCAAGTTTTTTTTAATTTTTAATATATAATGCAAGGAACAGTAAAATTCTTTAATGAAACCAAAGGTTTTGGATTCATTAAACCGTCCAATTCAAACACGGACATTTTTGTACACAATTCAGGTCTTATC
Source organism: Flammeovirgaceae bacterium (assembly GCA_023251155.1). Lineage (GTDB taxonomy): Bacteria > Bacteroidota > Bacteroidia > Cytophagales > Cyclobacteriaceae > ELB16-189. The sequence goes on from JAHEZH010000109.1 coordinate 16,826, forward strand.
GATCAGATTCGTGAAAACGATGAGGTAGAGTATGACGAAGAGCGTGGTAAAAAAGGTATGAACGCAGTGAATGTTAAACTAGTAGACTAATCGTTTCAAGACATAACATTTAGAGACCGCTGAATAAGCGGTCTCTTTTTTTGTGCCTTACTTTTCAAACGCCTACCCGCTCCAATAACTTCCTGGTTGCTTTGATCCCCTCTTCATTAGTCAGATAGCCCGGCTGACCTGCCATGTGCATGAGCCCTCCTTCATACTCAATCCCCACAATACCTTTGAATTTTGATTTCTTGATGATATCAAACATTCTCACAAAATCAATCTCGGTCTCATTTCCCTGCGCATCAAACTTATGTGTCTTTGCACTTACCCCCTTTGCATAAGGCATCAGTTCCTCTACTCCTTTGTACTTGTCGTATTCTTCAAGACATTTGGTCGCCATGTACCCTGCAATATCCATGGTAGCAGGTTTGGTGCGCTTCACACAGAAGTTGCCAAAGTCGGGCAGCACACCGGCTCTTGGATTATTCACTGCTTTCATAATACCCGCCAGCCATTGCCCGTTGCAGGAGTGACCAACGTGGTTCTCTACAATAATGTCCAGCTGGTTTTTTGTTCCGTACTCCAACAACTTACTGTATCCTTCAATTGCCGCTTTCGCTATTTCATCGGCTGGCCCTTCCTGATCGATGCTTCCCAGGTTCACGCGGATAGAATTACACCCAAGCACTTTCGCGGCATCTACCCATTTATAATGACTTTCTACGGCATGATTGCGTTTGGCCGTATCGGTGTCTGCGATATTTTCATCATCTACCATGATGAGGTTGTTCTTCACGCCATGGTCCTTCGCCCGTTGATTCAGTTCGTTCAGGAAAGTGGTATCGGTCGCCTTGTCGGCAAAGAACATGGACACATACTCCACTGCGCCTAGTCCAAATTCTTTCCTGGCACGGACCGGAAAATCCAATGTATTGTGCTTGCCTGAAAAAAATTCCGAGGCAAGGGAAAACTGAGCCAATGAGATTTCGAAAAACGGTTTCTTGTCCGCTCCGGCATAGGCATCACCCCACGGAAAGGAGGTGGCTATCCCTGCACCAATGGCGCCAAGGCCAAGCTGCTGAATAAATTTTCTGCGATCTGATTTCATATGGATGGAAATTGAATAGTGAAGTAAGTGTGTTATTAGGTACAAAGTACACATTAATAAATAATTTACAACCTCTCGCTTATTTGCTTTTCCAAATTAACTTGCGCCCTATGCAATCGCAGGATCTACAGCACTTCATCGACCATGGTCACCAGGTATATCTGCCCCATGTTTCCATTGACTGTGCCGTGTTTGGGTTTCATGAAAATGAGTTAAAAATACTTCTGCTGAAATGGAAGCATCTCAACGGCTGGAGTTTGCCGGGAGGATACATATTGCGCACCGAACATGCGGATGTAGCCGCTCATCGGTTGCTGAAACAACGTACCGGATTAGACCAGGTATTTCTTCAACAGTACCACACCTTCAGTGGGCCTGGCCGAAACAAGATTCAGGACAGCAGCAGGGCTATTGAAACCAATTACCACGTGGTGATCCCGGAAGATAACTGGCTCAAAGAACGCGTGGTATCCATCGGCTATTATGCATTGGTGGAGTATTCAAAAGTGACAAATCCTCAACCCGATGCATTGACCGAAACCTGTGCCTGGTGCGATATTCACGAGCTCCCCACCCTTCTCTTCGACCATCAGGAGATGATCAGTGAAGCACTCAAAGCGCTCCGTGCTCAACTCATCCACCATCCGGTGGGTCTTAATCTGCTACCTAAGGAATTCACCATGCTGGAGCTGCAGCGGTTGTATGAGACCATATTAGATACTACTTTGGACCGTGCTAACTTCAGGAAGAAATTGCTCGGGTTGAAAATTCTAAAGAAGACGGGCGAGCGGCCAAGTGGAAAGGCTCACAAAACACCACACTTGTATTCATTTGACAAGAGGCAATATGCAAAAGCATTGAAGAACGGTATCAGCTTTAGTTGATCCTTGCGTCAGAAAGCAGTTTTGTCCATTCGATATGTGGTAAAACAGACAGCACTACGCAAAATTAACTTCAACTCCCACCAATCAGGCTAAATGACCACATTCACAATCATCAAACTGGCCGGAAACAGTATTCTACCGAGTCGGGCCATTCAAAAACCGTCAGGAATGACATCTCAATCGACAGATTGAACTTCTCGTTCCTTAATTGATATGAACTTTACGTTTAAATTTACGTGCTTAATAATCTACCCTGTCCATGAAAAGAATAACCGTTTTCTGTGGTTCCAGCAATGGAACGGATGAAATATACAAGTCCAGCGCGATCGAGCTTGGAAAAGCCCTGGCACAGCAAAACATCGAACTGGTATATGGTGGTGCTAAGGTAGGTTTGATGGGCGCTGTAGCGGATGGAGCTTTGGCAGAAGGTGGTAAAGTAATAGGTGTCCTCCCCCATTTTCTCAGCACCAAAGAAATTGCTCACGAGCAGTTGACTGAGCTGATACGGGTGGAGAGCATGCATGAACGCAAAACCAAAATGAACGAGCTCTGTGACGGCGTAATCGCGTTGCCCGGAGGGTTTGGAACCATGGAGGAGCTTTTCGAAATGCTTACCTGGGCACAGCTGGGGCTACATCAAAAGCCCATCGCACTCTACAATGTCAATGGATTTTATGATGATCTGATCACCATGATACAAGTCATGGTAAGCAAAGGTTTCTTAAAAGAAATCAACCAGAAAATGCTTCTGGTCAGCAGCGATGTCAATGACCTGCTCGCTCAGATGAAAACGTATATCGCTCCGCAAGTGGGCAAATGGATAACGAAAGAAACAGTTTAATCCGTTCCTTGCGTAAATAGCGTTACGCGTCATTTTTTTTGATCGTCCTT
>JAHEZH010000110.1 GCA_023251155.1 Flammeovirgaceae bacterium
CCAGTACAGTGGGCTCAATATCGATCTGACTCATGAGCCGATCCATGACTCCGGGCGTTACATGGGCCGGAGAATAAATAAGCATGGGGATATGGTATTTGCTGACCGGCAAGTCCGTCTTCCCCGCACTGGATGCACAGTGATCCGCTACAATGATAAACACGGTAGAGTTGAACCACGGCTCACGCGATGCCCGCTTGATGAAGCGGCCAATAGCGTAATCCGTGTACTTCACAGCACCTTGTCTGGAAGTGTGCGAAGGAATATTGATCCTGCCATCCGGATAAGTGAAGGGCCGGTGGTTGGAAGTAGTCATCACATGTGCAAACACGGGGCCTTGCCGGGTGTTGGTATTGAGCTCTCTCAGCGCCAGATCAAACAGATTCTCATCCGCCACTCCCCAGATGTTCTCATAAGCGATCTCCTCGTCCTTCAATGCACTGCGATCTACTACGTCATACGAATTATTGCTGAAGAAATAACTCATATTATCAAAGTAGCCATAGCCTCCATAGATGTATTGCGTTTTATATCCTTTGTCGCGGAATACTTTTCCCCACGAAAACAGGTGTTCATTTTTTGGCCTGCGCACGATAGACTGCCCTGGTGTGGGTGGTACGCTTAATGATAATGCCTCCAGCCCTCTGACGGTACGTGTGCCCGTAGCATATAAATTCGTGAACGCAAGGCTGTGCGTACTGAGCGAATCCAGAAACGGAGTGATGTTCTCCGTATTACCAAACAGCTTCATGAAGTCAGCACTGAAACTCTCTACACTGATCATTACTACGTTGAGTTTCTTTTCTTCTCCATTATGGATGATTTGTCGCTCCAGATGAAGCTCATCGCTATTCGTAAATTTTGCTTCGGGCGTTTGAATGAGCTGATGCAACTTCTCGATGGCCTGAGCATGATTCATTCCTTTGTAGAACTGCTCATAGTCCAGTTCATTGTTGAGGTAAGCGGCAAACAATTCGTATAGCCCGTTACCGGCCAGTTCATTGGCATACGTATTCGTACTGAAGCGATGTCCTTTGCTGTTAATCAAAATGAAACAGACTACAAATGTGGCCGCGTAGGCCACCACGTACTTGCTTCGCTGTTTGAAAGAGGAAGTCAGTGTTGCACTTGCTTTGATGTAGGGCCGGATCAGGTAAACACAACCTGCTGCCAGAACAACAAGTACCGCGATAATCCATTCAATCGGATAGGATTGACGGATATTACCGATGACTTCCGTAGTGTACACCAGGTAGTCTACGGCAATAAAATTAAAGCGACCGGAAAATTCATCCCAGAAAAACCATTCTGCTACGGCATTAAAAAGCAGACCAAAAGTGAACAGAAAGAACCAGCCGTAGAGAATATACCGGTGCCACGATTTAGCAAATACGCGGGATGGAATCAGCCACAGGTAAAGAACGAAGGGCAGGATAAAATACACTCCATTCACCAGATCATAAAAGAAACCGAGCACGAATATGCCCAGTAAACTGAGAACGGTAAAGTCCAGCCCGGAAGCAGAAACGATTAAAAAAGCAATGCGTGTGAGTGTGGAAATACCAATCAGAAGCGCCAGTACCAATACCAGCAATCCGGTGCGATGAGAACGTATTCTCTGGAGAAAGGACATTTTCATGTTTACAAATCAAAAACTCAATTCTGTAGACATTCTGTTTTCGTCCAGGTCACTGCATACGGGGGTAAATAAATCGCGTTGTCCACTTGATGGCGTATAAATACAGAAACTATCCAACATTGACTTGGTGATTGCCTGTACACTGGCGGTGTGGCTTCTATTTCAAAATTTAGATAATTTAATTAACAACATCAATGGTCAGCTCACGACTTCTGGTCTTTTCAGGAATGAAATCAGAGGCTTCACGCCTGCTGGCCGGATAAAAATATAACCGGATTTTTATCTGGACTGTTCTTATCTATGACCTGTGCTTTTTGATTATCAATACAGTTTATCAATCATTATGATTGAATCAGCAACTCAGCCTGTTCCACCATCTGAACAGAGCCGATAAACAGGGGCGAACGCTGATGCAGATCCAGCGGGCTGACATCCATAATTCTTCCTTTCCCATCAGATGCCTTCCCTCCGGCCTGTTCGGCAATGAAGGCAAGGGCATTGCACTCGTACATCAGGCGCAGTTTTCCATTCTTGTCTTTACTGGTAGCCGGGTATAAGTATATACCTCCCTTGAGCATGTTACGATGAAAGTCGGCAACAAGCGAACCGATGTAACGTGCGGTGTACTTTTTGTCCTTACAATAGTAAATGTATTTGTTAACACCTTCCGAAAAGGAATTCGTTAGCCCTTCGTTGACCGAGTATATCGTGCCATTTGCCGGTATGGTCATATTGGGATGGGATAGAAAATATTCACCCAGCGATGGTTCATAGGTAAATCCATTTACGCCATGCCCCGTGGTGTACACCAGCATTGTCGACGACCCGTAAAGAATATAGCCGGCCGCTACCTGCGCTGCTCCTTTCTGTAAAATATCGAAGGACTGAATTGGCTGTCCGGCAGGGCTCTTTCTTCGATAGATGGAAAAGATCGTTCCGATGGAAACATTCACATCAATGTTGGAAGAGCCATCCAGCGGGTCGATGGCAATAACGTATTTTCCATCGTTGTTCAGATCGACATAGGTTTCTGATTCTTCGGATATCAGTGCACAGGCTTCTCCTCCTTTGGTGAGTGCACGTGTAAACCGAATGTTGGCCAGCACGTCCAGTTTTTGTTGCTGATCACCTGCCATATTTTGTGACCCCATCGACCCCATGATATCAATGAGACCTGCTTTGCTCACCTCGCGGTTCACTACTTTAGAGGCAAGCGCAATGTCTCTGAGCAGTTGTGAAAGTTCACCGGTAGAAAACTGAAATTGCTCCTGATTGTTTTTGATGAACCGGTCGAGCGTAACACCTATAGGCAGGGCAATACGGGACTCTTCCATAAAATGAATGGATATGTGGTGTTTAATAGAAAAGTGAAAAATGAAAAAAGGATCAGTTCGATGAGGGCACGATCTCATTGAACTCCACGCGAAATTCACCCATGCGTGACGAGCGGCTTTCCACTACCAAGGTAGTGCCATTCATCTGGTATTTACTTTCGTGTGCAGTAAGTGCCATTTGAAAATCTTCACTATTGAGCGTGACTCCATTCCGGATGCGAATGTTACCGCGATCATATCCGGCATTCGCAAGGCTGACCGTTACCCGATCATGAACCACCTGATTACGGTAAACATAAGTGACATGGACATTTGCCACCACATCTACGGAAGACTGGTGGAGCGGTGATTTTAACTGCGCCAGAAAAGCATCAAAAACGGCCAGATTGCTTTCATTTTTGGTGGCATGAAGTCCTGGAAAAAGGGTGGATTGCTGAATCATAAGAGGGTTTGTTTTCAGCGCAAATATATCAGCAGCTCATTCAGATTTGCAACTCCGCAATCGATTTAAATTATGTAAAAAAGAGCTTTTTGAAGGTTACCTTCACATTGTAGTCACTGTTGCCGGTAACAGCTTCGGCAAACAGGGATTAACTTTCTGAAAAGAAAATAGAGCACCGGATTGCTGCCCCGGTCACTTGCCCGATTTTATCTTATTGATGGGGAATCAAATTGGGAATTAGTCACCGTCGGGATATGCACGCTCATTCTGCATCACGAATGATAAACGTGATGAAGATAATTTCGCTGCACAATTTTAAGCAGGCTTCGTTTAACAATAAATGTGACGTGATCACCGGTCACTCTACCTCCATGGCAGTGAGACACTCGGGTAACTATCGGATTTTTTCTTTTCTGTACACAGGCGTGTTTCATCGAAGTGTACTATCGCCTGCCTGCTGAAAAGTGATTTTGACGAATGTCTTTAAGGATAGCTCCGGCTTGTGCCGAATTCCTGAATACGTAACGAAATGCATCACTCTATTTTATTATAGACAAAGAACACCCACGAACCCCATGCGGCAGTAGAGACAACCGGAAACCTCATTCATCAGCTTACTTATTTCATCAGCCATTTCATGAACTTAAGTTCATTTATATGTATTACGTATCAATTGCCTGCTATACGCTTCCATTGGGGTTCATCTACTCCTTTGATCAGCATCCACAGTCCGAGCGCCAACTCGGCCACAAAACAAGGCAATAAAATCAGTAGGTCAGACCACTCCGGGTGAATGATCAGCAGCACGCTGTTCACCAGGTAGCACACCCCGGCCAGTTGGAGCAGGCGTCCCAGTAGCGCAGGAAAAAAGCCGGAGGTTGCAATCAGGTGACCTTCTACCAGGCATACGAATGCAAAGAAGAGGAGCCCCACTCCAAAACCGTAGTTATGCAACCGGATAAAAAGATAGGATAATGTCTGCAGTTGGGAGGCGTCAAAAGTCTTCAGATAGTCGGAATTTTCCAGCAGGAACATGGGCAGGATCAGGTTTAACTTATTGGCGACAAGCACAGCGGTTTGAATCAGATTGAAGAGCAGGTTCATGAGCGCCAGGTTTCGGTTAACGGGCTTCAACAAAACATAAAAGATCACGATCAGAGGCACATCACAAAGCTGCATGAGCAGGTCTCCAAGTATACCTGCGCGCCATAGCAGAGGTGATGCCATGATGTTCAGCGCGGTAGCCTGAGGATCTCCGAATACCACCAGCTTGCTCCGGACCATCATCTCTCCAAAAGCGCCTGAGATAATGATGATTAGGTAAATGATCCCTCCTATGCGGGCGAGTTTTTTCGGTGAAAATTCCGGTGACTGGTAATTCAATGTCATGACGCACTTTCAAACAAAGACGAACAGCTATGTAAAAAGTTACATATGCCTCCCTCGCAATGACGGTTAACAAACCGTCATCGCCAGGAAACAAAGCAATCTGCAATTGCGAAGCATCTGACACATCCAACGAAGAACATACCTCCAATTGAAAGTTCATCCATTTCAACTTCGCAATCGGGATTGCTTCGGTCGTACCTCACTCACAATGACGGTTAACAAAACCGTCATCGCGAGGAAACGAAGCGATCTGCAATTGCGAAGCACCTGACAGATCCAACGAAGAACATACCTCCGATTGAAAGCTCATCCATTTCAACTTCGCAATCGGGATTGCTTCGGTCGTGCCTCCCTCGCAATGACGGTTAACAAAACCGTCATCGCCAGGGAACAAAGCGATCTGTAATTACGAACAATGATCTGTTTAATTTATTCCGGTTGATGATAATATTCCTGATCAGTTCAATGGCTCCAGCAGGCACGAGACTTTAGCCTATTTATGTGAACTTAAAAAATAGAAGAAATGGATAATACTAAAGCAGTTGATATACTCAATAAACTGATTGAGATCAACAACGACAGAATCGAAGGATACGATACCGCTTCCAAAGAAACAGAAGAGCTGGATTTAAAACAGCTCTTTGACAAGCTGAAAGGTACAAGTGAAGACTGTAATCAGGAACTGATTGAAGAAGTACTGGCCCTGAACGGCACACCAACGGAGGGAACCAAAACAACCGGAAAGTTTTTCAGAGCCTGGATGGACTTTAAAGCCGCTCTAAGTGGTAAAGACCGCAAGGTAATCCTGGATTCGTGTGAATTCGGAGAAGACAATGCCGTTGCTACCTATGATAAGGTGATCAAAAATGACTTAAGTCACCTGTCTTCCAGTCAGATCGACATGGTTCAATACCAGCGATCCGTGATTAAAAAAGATCACGATGAAGTCCGCTCACTCCGCGACAGCGCGAAACTGGAGAAAGTCCTTTAACCGTTTTTGCTGTTATTGAAACGTGTCACCACGTCAAAGCAACCTGGAAAAACCAGGTTGCTTTTTGTACATACAATTACTTCAAAACAAACTTGTCTTTTGGTAGTGATGTCGCTTCCAGCTTGGTATTTTCAGGGGGATTAGTTTTAATTTAATAAGGAGAGAAGAAACAGATCACTAACAATACATTTCTCTCCTATCGTATTTCAATATAAAACCTCGAAAAATTCTTCCATCTTCGTGAGCAACTACTATCATGAAGGTAGGTCTATAGAGCATGACAAAAAAGATTTTATGGATAGTGATCGTGATTTTGGCAATCATGATCGGGTGTTACCCTTCGATTTACTTTATAATTGACCGGAAGTTTGGATTACTTAGCTCAAAAGACAATAGCATTCTTGATTCCCTGTTGTGGAACAGTGCATTTTATATTCACATTATCCTGGGTGGTGTGGCTTTACTGGTGGGATGGGTACAGTTCAGCGCCAAACTGAGAAAACGGTATTTACACATTCACAGAATCACAGGAAAAATTTATGTAATCTGCGTCATCCTCAGTGCAGTTACCGGACTATACATCGCCTACTATGCGACCGGCGGAGTTATTGCGAAAGCTGGATTCATGGGATTGAGTATAGTATGGTTCTACACCACGTTGCAGGGATACCTCACGGTAATAAAAGGAAAAATCAGTGCACATCAGGAGTGGATGATCTATAGCTACGCCGCCTGCCTGGCAGCGGTGACATTGCGCATTTGGTTACCCCTGTTAGTGATTATGCTGCACGGCTTCATCGCAGGGTATCAGGTGGTGGCCTGGCTCTGCTGGGTACCCAATCTGATCGTTGCTTTCCTTATTGTAAGACAAAAGAGATTCAACCTACCAGTTGATGATTGACCCGGTTGATCAATGAGTTCAAAGTCAAACTGATTCGGGTAGATCATATCTGATTACTTCCGCTCATCAAGATACCCCGGTCTACCTCTCCTTCCTCTTATCTTATGCCAATGATCATCGTCGATGTTGATTTATATCATACTTCATTTTACCAGTTAAAAGTCAATTTACATCATGGACATCGATATACAATTTCTTGGCGCAGCGGGTTCGGTCACCGGCTCCCGTTATCTGATCACCGCTGGTGATTTCAAGTTCCTCTTTGATTGTGGCCTGTTTCAGGGATTAAAAGAGTTGCGCCTTCGGAACTGGGACACCTTCCCTATTGATGCTTCCACCATCGATGCTGTAGTAATCAGTCATGCACACATTGATCACACCGGGTATCTTCCCAAGTTGGTAAGAGAGGGTTTTAAAGGCACTGTCTACTGTACGGCAGCGACTGCCGACCTGATGAAGATTATGCTGCTGGATGCGGCCAAACTCCAGGAAGAAGAAGCCGCTTTTGCCTTTAAGAAAGGATATTCCAAACACAAAGAACCCCAGCCCCTGTTTACGACCGAAGATGCCAAACTGGCGTTCACATTGATTCATAAGCAGGAATACAATCAGCGGATCAGCATACACGATCGCGTTGAGATCGTGTATCGTAATGCCGGGCATCTGTTAGGCGCAGCCATCACGGAGGTCTATATTAAAGGGGACCGGGAAGAGAAAAAAATAGTGTTCTCCGGAGACCTGGGAAGGCAACACGATGCAATGCTGTATGAACCAACCGTGATCACTGAAGCGGACGTGCTTTTCATTGAGTCCACCTATGGTAATAAAGACAATCCCTCCGTTGATCCGCAAACCGACCTGGCCCGTGTTGTGAATGAAACGATGCGCAATAAGGGCGTGCTGCTCATACCCGCCTTTGCTGTAGGGAGAACGCAGGAACTACTCTACTACCTGCATAAATTAATGACCGCGCATAAAATTCCCGATGTACCCGTCTATATCGATAGCCCGATGGCCATCTCTACTACCTACCTTTTTTATCGGTACCAGCAGCTTCATAAAGTGAGGTTCAATGCGGAAGAATTCGAAGACGAGCTGGATACCAACATGCTGGTGTTTGTTAAAACGGCGGATCATTCCAAATCATTAAACGAGCTAAAAGGCAATGCCATTATTATTTCCTCCAGCGGGATGATGACGGGCGGAAGAATTCTTCATCACCTGTACCACCGGCTAAGAAAGAAGCAGGACACCCTTCTGATCTCGGGATATCAGGCAGAAGGCACACGTGGACGAAACATCATCGAGGGCCGGACCTCTATCCGTATTTTCGGAGAAGAAGTTCCCGTCAATTGTACCGTTGAAAATATGACTTCGCTATCTGGCCATGCCGATAAAGAAGAACTATTCTCCTGGATGAAGAATTTTACGCATCCACCCGCAATGACTTTTACCGTTCATGGAGAAGGTGAGCACCTTCGCTCCTACACGCAGGCGATACGGGACCGATTAAAGTGGAACGTCATCCAGCCGGAATACCTTCAATCCATATCCCTTTTTAAAGGAATTTAGAAGACAACTATAAAAGATAACTAGTAAAGCTTCACCACCTCCTTGGATTCGCCCGGCTGCCGTTCGCATTTATGTAGGGATAGTCGGGATAGTAGTGCTGCAGATCATCGCTGCTGAAGTGACCAAGCGATGGTCGTATAAGCGGTGGCCGGAAAGTGAATTCAGCACACCTGAATTTCATTAACGAATAAATTGATTACAAATCAGACTTTTACTTCAGAACGGTCAACAAATTCAGGTTGATAGTAACTCAATGAATATGGCCCTGGAGCCAGCCTGCCTTCTTACCCAAGGAAGATCATTGCGGAGCAAGAATACGTTTTACCAACCCACGCAATAAATTCAACGGCAAAGCTTGCATACCGATCGTCACTGTTCCGTCAATTCCTTTCCAGTCACATAACGGTTGAATGTATTCAGATTAGCTATTGCTCCACCCATGGTGTTATTAAAATACACATATACATTCTTCCTGGCTTCCAGCCACTGCCTGACGTATCCGGCATACTCCCCTAAAAAGTCGTTGGAATAGTCTCCCCGATAATCTCCTTGCGGACCATGAAAACGAAGGTAGACGGTAGTGACGGACGATACCAGCTGTGGCGTGGATGATCCCGTCTTATCATGAACAACGATCGACACACGATGTTCGTCAGCGAGGTGATATATCCTTTCCTGATACCATGTCTGGTTTCGAAACTCCATAGCCACGGGCCATAGTCCTTTAGGATCCGATTGCTTAATCGCCTGCAAAAGCCGGATAAGCTGATCGCTGTGGACGCTCTTTAACCCGGGAGGAAATTGAACAAGCAACACCCCTCTTTTAGCACCTACCTCGCTGATGACATCCATAAAGTGCGCTACATCCGATGCGTTGAAAAGGAAATCGTTGAGGTGCGTGATTCCTTTCCAAAGTTTAAATGTGAACCGAAAGTCAGCAGGAACTTCGTTCGACCATTTAAGTACCGTTTTACCCAACGGAATTTTATAGAATGAGCTATTGATTTCAATGCTGTTAAACAACGATGAATAATAGGTTAATCGTGAGGATGACTGATACGCTGCCGGAAATTGGTACTTAGGAACAGGAAGTTGCAAACCGCTAATGCCTGAATAATACATGTACTCCTTTTAACAATTTAGGCCGGAACTTTATTGACCTCACGTTTCCAGAAACGGTGTTGTGCAATCGCATCAATAAATTGCTTAACCGGTTTATCAATCAATACCCCCATCTGGTCTGCCTCATCGATTCCCAAATGATGAAGGACATAGGATGCCTTCAACAGCGCTATTCCTTCCTTACTTACTGCGATCGGTTTGCAGTGCGAGTACGCCTCATTGATAAAGTGAATCGCTTCCGGTTGAGACACCAGCGTGTTTACATTTTTACCTCCCGGAACCAATACGGCATCAAACACAACAGAAGAACCGGTTAACAAACTCATGTCTGCTTTAATATTTCCTTTGCCTGACCCTTTGATCATTCCCAAACGTGGAGCTATCATTTTGATTCTCGCTCCCTGCTTTTCCAGGGCGTTTTTATATTTATTCAGCTCCTCTTCATCCACTCCATCAGCAATCAATACGGCAATGCATCTTGATTTAATGGTGTTCTTAATGGTATTATTCATACTGAGTGCGGCCGACTTCTGAAGGGTCTGCACCTTTTTTACAGGTTGAAAATCATTGGGATTTCCGTCTGCAGGAAAACTACGATTGATGGGCTGTTGTGGTTTTTTCACCGTCATGCCTAAGCCATCCGCTACTTGTGTCGCCAGCGACATGTCTACCTGCCCCAACAAGCTCACTACACGGTCACGGATTTCTTCTATCTCTACCTTGCCCAGTTCAAATCGCAGGGCATTTATCAGGTGTGTCTTTTCGATATCGGATTGACTGTTAAAAAACAATGTGGCCTGGCTGAAGTGATCGAAGAAACTCTTGCTGCGTTCACGCACTTTCTTTGCTTCTATTTTTTCTTCGTAGGAAACAAAGCCGCCTTCTGCTACTTTGGCCTGAAAGGGACAACCGTTGGCCATGGTATTCGGACCGTAACTTACCTTCCCCCGATTGATCTGCTGGCGCATGTGCCCGTCACGTTGATTGTTATGGATCGGAACAATAGGACGATTAATAGGTATCTCATGAAAATTAGGACTTCCCAGTCTTGACAATTGCGTATCGGTGTAGGAAAACAAACGACCTTGCAGCAATGGATCATTACTGAAATCAATACCGGGTACCAGGTGGCCCGGGTGAAAAGCAACCTGTTCCGTTTCCGCAAAGAAATTATCCGGATTACGATCCAATGTCAGTTTGCCAATACGTTGCACCGGCACCAGTTCTTCCGGAATAAGTTTCGTTGGATCGAGTAAATCAAAATCATATTTATGCTCATCCTTTTCCGGAATAATCTGTACACCAAACTCCCATTCCGGAAATGCTCCGTTCTCAATGGCCTCCCATAAATCCCTGCGATGAAAGTCAGGATCTTTACCCGAAATTTTTTGTGCTTCATCCCAGGCTACAGAATGAACACCTAATAAAGGCTTCCAGTGAAACTTTACAAAGGAAGATTCTCCCCGGGCATTGATGAACCGAAACGTATGCACACCAAAACCTTCCATCATGCGGTAGCTCCGGGGTAGAGCCCGATCCGACATGGCCCACATGATCATGTGCATGGACTCCGGCATGACGGAAACAAAGTCCCAAAAGGTATTATGTGCCGAAGCAGCCTGAGGCATTTCATTATCAGGCTCCGGTTTTACAGCATGAATGAGATCGGGAAATTTAACCGCATCCTGAATAAAGAAGACGGGAATATTATTACCCACGAGATCATAGTTACCTTCTTCCGTATAAAACTTAACGGAAAAGCCGCGCACATCGCGCGCCAGATCGGTTGAACCCCTTGAGCCTGCTACCGTTGAAAAACGAACAAACACCGGTGTCTTTAGGGAAGGATCGTTCAGGAACCGGGCAGACGTATATTTCGACATGGATTCATATACCTGAAAAAATCCATGTGCTGCCGACCCACGCGCATGTACAATGCGTTCCGGAATACGCTCATGATCAAAATGAGTAATCTTTTCTCTGAGGATAAAGTCTTCCAGAAGCGAAGGGCCACGATTACCTGCCTTTAATGAATTCTGGTCATCATTGATACGAAGGCCCTGATTGGTGGTGAGGAACTGACCTGTACCTTCTTCTTTATTTACCTCCAGCTCATTCACCTTTGTATTGCCGGTCGTGTTGCCCGGTTGTGTTTTCTTTTTGGTTGCCATACGTTATAGGATTGTAGATTGTGATATTCCTCCTTAACAAAGTAATCTTATGCCAGCATGGTATGGGGGCAGGTATCGCCAAGGAATACATGCAGTTACTATAGGATAAAGCAAACCTGCTTTGCGTAAGCGAATTGAAATGTGTAATCTTAGGATGAGCGTCTGTGAATACAACCCATCAGACAAATATGAAATGATTCAACGATTTCTTTTAGTGGATGATGACCAGGACGACCTCGAACTATTTGTGATTGCTCTTAAAAAGATCAACAGCAGCATTACCTGCTATTGTGCCATGGACGGCTGCTATGTCATGGGCAAATTAAACACGGGTGAGTTTAAAGACCCGCAAATCATTTTCATGGATATCAATATGCCCGAAATGGATGGATGGAAGTGTCTTCAAAAACTGAAACTAGATGATGATTACAAACACATACCGGTGATCATGTATTCTACTTCCAGAAGCCCACTGGATGCCCGGAGAGCACTGGAGATGAATGCATTGTGTTATTTCTCCAAACCCTCATCGTTAACGGAACTGACCCAGTTTCTTTCCCTTATCTCCCACTGCGATGCGGGAAATATTCAGCACTCACTTCAGCAATTCAAAGACCTTAAGCTGAGAGACAGCTTCATTCATTTTTGAATCTTACCTGTTTATACCGGGTGCATCAGGAAGCCGGGGCAGTTGACTTACCTGATCAGGGAGAACTTGGTAATGCTTTACGCGGGTTGCCCTTATCTGCACCCATAAAAAGGGAATACGTATTGGCTTCGGGTTTACTGGTAGTTGTGCTGGAGCCAATGAGGTGTTCATTTATTTATGAATAAGAAGAAGATTATTATAGCTGAAGATGACACGGATTTGCTTTGGCTACTTGTAGAGAAGCTCATGAGCGAAGGCTATGAGGTATTGGGCATGCCGAATGGCATACCCATTCTGGAAGGGCGCTGCTCCTTACCGGACCTGTTTATTCTGGATAAGGAGATGGATCCTGTTGACGGGGAGTCCATCACCCGCTACCTGCGCTACTTACCAGCATCCAGAGATATCCCTATTTTTATGCTCTCGGGAAACAACAGCAGTAAATCGGCTATCGCAGCTGGTGTAAGCCACTATTTTGAAAAACCATTCGACATCAAAGAAGTGATACAAGCCATCGAACAGACATTTAAACAGAAAGCTGCGGGTATCTGAAGCTGTCGTTCTTCAGCTTTCAAGTAGCCTCACATGATCTTCGCATGGCAGCACACATTACCCGGCGGTAGCTATTGGATATCCTACCATCAAATCGATTACGATTAAGCGACACATCTAATCGATTTTCAATCGAATTTCCTTCAGACTACCTTCAGATATCGGTTTGGTCATGAATAACATCACATGATCATCACCCTGAATTCGCTCGACATCCAATGGGTTATTCGAACTGGACAGAATGATTATTTTACATTTTGAGGTAATAGACTCATTCATCTGATTAAATCGTTCCAGAAAATCAAAGCCATCGCACAACGGCATATGAATATCCAGAAAAATGACAGCCGGCAAATCATTCACCTGAAGCTCATGTACGCTCAGGTAGCTTAACGCTTCTACACAGGAAGAAGTGACCACTACCCTACGGGCAAAGCCAGTCATTTCGATGATTCGTTTCGCAATAAAATTATCAATGGAATTGTCGTCAATTAGCAGGGCAACAGCTAAGGCATTCTCGGTGGTCATTGGATTATCGATTCAGGATTTTTTATCCGTTTCTTTCATGGAAGAAAAACCGCCTGTCGGCACGGAGAAAACAGAGCCATCCTTTCGTACAAACTGAAGCACATTTCCCGGAGCTTCACCTTTAAAACGGAGCTTCTCTACTTTACCATCCAGCAACGTGATACGATAATACTTACCAATTTCAGCTTTCATGTCATCGATTTGAATCAGGGATAAAAAGGAGGTGCCAGGTGATGCTTCTTTTCGAAGGCTGTTCAAATTGGTGGGTGATGGTCTTGTTTTAATGAGGTTGGCCTGGAAAGCCAACTGATGGAATGTTGAAGGGAGATCTTATCTATTCGCTGAATCAATAGGGAGTGACGTACACGGAGTCTGTCACCTCTTCGTGTCAGTGCGGATAACCGATTCAATGGCTTCCCTGATTGCCTTTTCTGTATTCGGCTTTCGAATACATCCTTTTGCACCGGATTGAAGTGCTTGCTCCCGATGCGCCTCCGATGTGGTCAACACAATAACCGGAATATGGCTCATCAGTGGATCATTTTTTATGACTTTCAGGCATTCGATGCCGTCCATTAAAGGTATCGTGACATCCATGAAAATAAGTTCAGGCAGCACTAATGATCCGTATAGCCAATTCAGCGCTTCTTCACCGTTGCTTACCACATCGATAGTAGGGGTGTTTATAATTTCATTAAGAGCGAATTTAAAAACCTCCCGATCGTAATGATCGTCTTCAACAAGCAAAATGGAAGAGCAGTGAAGCATAATGAATCAGTTAGAAAAAATAACTTTCTGAATTGCTGGTGCAATCTCATTATAAAGGGTATTTCATCATTACACAATCTCCTCCAAAGATTACATCATTCACACATCGGGGATCAGTACTTACCTATTCCTGCTTTAACTGTATTATCAGCAGCCACCCAGGGATGAGTCGCTGATCCGCTTTTAAAAGGAACCAGGACCACCCCTTGCCGACTTCCTGATCAGCCGGATTCTTCTGAACCCGTTCGTGTAACCATCGTCATTTTTCTACGTCTAAATGAAACCTTTGCCTGTATGGCTGGTATATCTAGTACAGTCAGCTCTATTTTATTCCGTCACACCAAAACACCTGAGTCATGTTCAGAAACTATTTTACTATTGCCTGGAGAAACCTGGTTAAAACAAAAGGGTATTCCTTTATTAATATCGGTGGGCTTGCCCTGGGCATGTCGGTATCGCTGATCATTGGCCTTTGGGTACATGATGAACTGACATTCAACCGCTATCACGAGAACTATGATCACATCGCACAAGTGATGAAAGCCGGTACCTTTCAGGGAAAGCACTATTCCGGACAAACGTACCTGCAGTTTCCGATGCTGCATGAACTGAAGACCACCTATAGTGCGAACTTTAAATACGTGGTACCCAAGCAAGGAAAGTATGAAGCCATTCTTTCCGTCAATGATAAGAAGATCTCCAAAACGGGTACTAACATGGGCGAAGACGGCCCCGAAATGTTTACCTGGAAGATGATGTATGGCACGCGTGCCGGTTTAAAAGAGGTCAAGTCCATCATGATTTCCGCCTCCACGGCAGATGCATTGTTTGGCAAAGGTGACCCGATCGGGAAGATGGTGAAGATTGACAATGAAGCAGACGCTACGATCTCTGGTGTGTTTGAAGACTTCCCTAAAAATTCCGTATTGCATGGTATTCAGTTTGCGCGTCCGTGGGAAGCATATCTGCTGAACAACCCATGGGTAAAAGATCAGGGATGGCAAAACCATTTCTTTCAGATCTATGTACAACTGCAACCCACCGCCCGTTTTGAAAGTGTCGATGCTTCGATCAGGAATCTGGAAATCAATGCCACACGTAACCTGGCTTACATGCAAGACTGGCTGAAGTTTAATCCCGAAGTGCATATCCATCCCATGAGCAAGTGGCACCTGTATTCCGATTTTAAAGAAGGTACGCTACAGAACGGCCCTATTCAGCTTGTCTGGTTTATCGGTGCTATCGGAGTATTTGTGTTGTTGCTCGCCTGCATCAATTTTATGAATCTCAGCACCGCGCGTTCCGAAAAAAGAGCGAAGGAAGTCGGTGTCCGTAAAACACTCGGATCCGGTCGCGGGCAACTCATCACTCAGTTTTTTGCTGAGTCGTATCTGGTGGTGTTCCTCTCGTTTTGCATTACCTTGCTGATGGTGTCTGCCGCGCTACCGTGGTTCAATACCCTTTCACAAAAAGCGATGCAGCTTCCATGGCAGGTTGCGCCATTCTGGATGACATGTATTTCCTTTCTGCTTTTCACCGGATTGGTGGCAGGAAGCTATCCTGCCATTTACCTCTCGTCATTCAACCCCCTGAAGATACTGAAAGGCACGTATCGCGCAGGTCGCTTTGCTTCGATACCCCGTAAAGCATTGGTGGTACTACAGTTTACGGTATCCATTATGCTCATTGCTTCGACCGGAGTCATCTATCATCAACTCATGTTTGTGAAAGACCGCCCGGTAGGGTACTCACGTGAAGGATTGCTGATGATGCAGAAGAAAGGAAAAGAGTTCTATGATAAATTTGAAACACTTCGTACGGAGCTGAAGAGTGCTGGTGCAGTGCAGGAAATAGCGGATGCAGGCGGTCCAATCACGACCACCTGGTCAGGCAATGGTGGTTTCAGCTGGAAAGGATATGACCCCAATGCAGATAATAGTTTCAGTACGCTGAATGTCTCCGCCGATTTCGGAACTACCGTTGGATGGCAGGTGATCGATGGCCGAACATTTTCGCGCGATATCGCCAGCGATTCTTCCGGTATCATCATCAATGAGTCAGCCGCCAAACAAATGAAGCTGGAAAACCCGGTAGGTGAAACGGTGCACTGGACCAACCTGGCCTGGAACATGGACAACGATTTTCATATTGTGGGTGTCATTCACGATATGGTAATGAACTCTCCTTTCGAACCAGTGCGGCCTGCTATTTATCTTAACATGGGGGGCGCCAGTTGGATGTACCTGCGCATCAATCCTGAAATGAGCACAGCGGAAGCGTTAACCAAAATAGAAGCAACGTTTAAAAAAGTGATCCCCAGTGCTCCCTTTGATTACAAATTTGCAACGCAGGAGTATGCCACCAAGTTTTCTACCGAAGACAATATCGGAAGACTGGCGATTGTGTTTACTTCGCTGGCGATTGTGATCAGTTGTCTCGGTCTGTTCGGGCTGGCCTCATTTGTTGCTGAGCAGCGAACCAAAGAAATTGGTATCCGAAAAGTATTGGGCGCATCTGTTCCTAATCTGTGGCGAATGCTCTCAGGTGAATTTGTTGTATTGATCATCGTGGCCTGTATCATTGCAGTACCGGTCTCTTATTATTTTCTCTACCAGGGAATAAGGGGATATGACTACCGCACAGACATCGCCTGGTGGATCTTTGCTGCGGCTTCAGGCGGAGCGCTGGCGATTACACTGGCTACAGTAAGCTTTCAGGCAATAAAAGCAGCATTGGCTAATCCGGTAAAAAGTCTGCGAACCGAATAAGCTCCGGTGGTGTACGAGACAAGGATACGGAGATCACCGCTGTAAGCAGTGGTGAGCATACGATTTACTTCAGTCATTCATTTTCTGAAGTGTTTATTGCTTCCATTCAGAATTTCTACAGAATCGGATATGACTTTCACTGTCAATCTGTTTTGGCTGCTAAGCTACAGCTGCAGCGTACACGTACACCATTGGGCGAATGAAAAAATTTGAAGAATTAAAAGCGCGGGTTGCTTCTCTGGAAGATGATATGTACAAATTTCATTTCAGGCTGAATGGTGCTGCCGGTACACGCGTCCGAAAAGCCATGCAGGAAATAAAGGCACTGGCTCAGGAGATACGCACCGAAATACAAGAGCTAAAGGTCAAAGAATAAATTCGCGCAGTGGATTCAGAAAAATAGCCTTTCGCAAAATCGGATTTTATCTGAAACTGTCCATCTCTTCGGCTTCTACCTTACGCACCGGGTATTTGGACATATCGATTTCTTTGCCATCGGTGTCGAAGTACAAAATCACACGCTGTCCTTTTTGATCTTTCAGTACAAACCGATGTGTGGCAAATTCCTTATCGGGCTGATTGGCGGGAACGAAACTGAATCCTTCATAGCTGACGAGCGTGTTGTCCTGCAATAACTTTGCAATCTTGTTTTCAAATCCATCGCCGGCATCACCACTCAGGTAATCGTAAAAAAAGTCTTTCTCCTCCCCTTTTCCATCTCCGCGGTATTCGGTGCGTGAAGTAAGTTTACCTTTCTCATCGTAACGGTAACGGCTGGTCAGCGTTTTGCCACTGGAGGGATTCATCTGCTGAAACACAGCCACATAACGCGGCATGGTATGGATGGTCAGCTTTACCCATTCCGATACCGGAAAGCCCATGCTGTTTTCATACGCCTCCTTTACGGCTTGGGGCAATTGGGTATCTTTTACTTTTTGAGTTTTGGTAATCTTCTGTGCAGGCAAACTCATCACTGCGGCAGTGAAAATCAGTAAGGTGAAAAATAGCTTTTTCATGGTACTATCAGGCAGATGGTTAAGACGAGTGCATTTCGGATTATCGCTTTGATAAAAATACAAAAAAGCGGAAATGAGCAGCATGAAAAAACGCCTATTTCAGAATCCAGTATTTTGATTTAAATTAAGTGCTGTCTGCACATGCGCTTGTACACATCACCTTACCCTACCTGCCTTATATGGAATTAAAAAAGGAAGCCGTTCTGGACAAGCTCTTTAAAATATCACCGGTCAGTATAAATATTGTCGATCTGCAGTCGCGCCAGTTGATCAAGGCCAGTTCGTGGGTGGTGAATCATATCGGCTATACCGAAGAAGAATTTATTGCCCTTAGTCATAATCTGTTTGAAAGTATCATTCATAAAGAGGACCGTGCTAACCAGCTGGCGGCTTACCATAGTCTGATTGAAGATCCCTCTCAGTTGTTCCGGGAAGTGTTTCTGCGGTATCTGAAAAAAAATGGTGAGTACGTGCCTGCGGTCGTGCGATTGTCAGTATTGGAAGTGGATGAAAATAATAAACCCACCACCGCCCTGAACACGGCACTCGACATTTCTGAAATTGTTGAGCTCCGCAGAAGGCTGGATGTAGAGTTGAATAAAATCCGGATGATTAATTATAAAAACAGTCATGAACTGCGTGGCCCTGTAGCCACCATTCTCGGCCTTATCCAACTTATTGACTATCATGGATTGGGAGGAGCATCCATGGATATTATCACGGCATTAAAGGAAACCGTTCAAAAGCTGGACAATGTCATTGCCGAAATCAATCAGCACGCTTCGGAGTAATATTTCTCTGACGCTCATGCTCTTCCCTTCTGAATTAACGAATAACATCCCCACGCTGAACCTGGTTATTTCAGGAAAAGCGCTTCAATGAATACTTTAGCGAAAGTTAACTACTACTTCCGTTCCTTCGCCTGGTGTGCTGTCTGCCTGAAGGTTACCAGTCAGGTGCTCAACTGATACTTTGGCAATAGGCAAGGCCCAGGCCACCGGAGGAGTCCTCTGCCGCTGGGCGGTTAAAGAGTTTTTGGAAACGTCTGAAACAGTTTCATCTGATCCACCTTGATAATACCCGTCCTTCATCGAACACGGTAAGTTTGATTTTTTCACAAGGATGTCAGGCTGAATTTTATCCCGTTTTTAGTAGATTGTAGGGTATTATAAATCTTTCATTACCATGACTGTTTCCACCCACAAACCCACCACCTGGTTCTGGATCATCAGCATCGTTTCGTTAATCTGGAATTTAATTGGTGTGATGGCTTTCGTAATGCAGGTATCGATGACACCTGAAGCAATACACGCCATGCCGCTAGCCGAACAAGAGTTGTATACCAGCATGCCATCATGGACGATGTACGCTTTTGCGTTGGCGGTGCTGGGTGATACACTTGGCTCGGTATTACTGTTACTGCGTAAGCGCCTGGCTACTCCGGTGTTTATTATTGCGTTTGTGTTTACACTTGCGCAAATGGTGTACACGATCTTCATCAGCAACCTGCTGGCCGTACGCGGTGCAGGAAGCGCAGTGCTTCCTGTGACGATACTCCTTGTTGGACTTCTATTAATCTGGTTTGCCAACAGGTCGGCCAATAAGGGCTGGCTGAAGTAATGGTATCACTGGCACACACGGCCATGGTAAAAAGACAAAGCCTCAATGACGAGGCTTTGTCTTTTTGTGCACGATGAGAATCCTCTTGCTTTATTACGGATTGGTAATGACCACTTTGCCGGAGTCGATGCGTCTGCCGTCCTCAATGATATGATAGAAGTAAAATCCGTTGGGTGTCAGAACTTCAGTATGTATTTCGCTGCTCCATTTTCCGGTATAGATCAGGGTTCCGGATGCATTGAAGATCGCTACCTGATACTGCTTACCTCCGGTGTACGTTTTA
>JAHEZH010000111.1 GCA_023251155.1 Flammeovirgaceae bacterium
TTTGGGTAGCCGGTTTGCCAATGTAGCGCGATACAAAACCTTCTTTAAAGGTCTCGAAGATCGTGGCCATATTCAAACCATGGTTGTTCGTGAAGAGGTACGCTGTCCCTATTTGTATTTTCCTCTTTTACTTCAGGAAGAAGCTACCGCCTTTGTAGATTACATGCAGCAGCAAAATATAGCAGTAAGGCGTTACTATACGGCCAATCATACGCTGAAGTATTATTATAACAAGTACAGGGCGCAGGATCTTTCGTTTACGGAATCCATTAAAGATCGTATTGTTTCACTTCCACTGCATACAGTGATGAGCGATGAGGAACTGACTTATCTCTTCACCACAGTAGAAAAATATTTCAATAAATAGAATACTAACATAATGACAAAAGTAATTGTTACAGGCGCAGGGGGTTATGTGGGTATACCACTTTGCCAAACCCTTCTTCAAAAAGGGTATGAAGTAGTGGCCCTTGATCGCTATTTTTTTGGTGAAGATAAACTGTCGGGCATTCTTAAACATCCGGCATTAACCGTGGTGAAGGATGATATCCGTTATTGTAACACCTCTATTTTTAAAGACGTAGAGGCCGTATTTGATCTGGCTGGGTTGAGTAATGATGCCTCGGCCGAGATTGATGTAGAGTTGACCAAATCCATTAACTACCGTGGCTCTGAACGCTTTGCCAAAGCGGCTAAGGAAGGTGGCGTAAAACGCTACATTTATGCGAGTTCGGCCAGTGTGTATGGAGCGGGCTCAAAAGAAGCTTTGAAAGAAACCGATTCATTGGCACCGCAGACGGAATATGCAAAAAGCAAAGTAGCCATTGAGCAGGTACTGACATCGTTGAAGAGTGATACGTTTTCACCTGTGATGCTTCGTAATGCGACCATTTTTGGATTGGCACCCCGCATGCGTTTTGATCTGGCTATCAATATCATGACCATGCGTGCCTGGAAAGAGCGCGTGGTTTACATTATGGGTGGAGGTGAACAATGGAGACCTTTTGTGCATGTGAACGATGTTGTTGCTGCATTTGTGCTGATGTTGGAATCCCCTCTTGAAAAAGTCCATGGCGAGGTATTTAATGTAGGAAGTTCTGATTTAAACTTCCAGATCAAGCAATTGGCACAATTTGTAGTGGATGTGGTGCCCAATGTGAAAATCCATGTTATTCCCGATGATCCGGATAAACGTACTTATAATGTAAGTTTTGACAAAATTCAAAAGACCCTGGGCTACTCTACAAAGATACAAGTACATGAGGGTATTGTGGAGATTAAACAGGCTCTTGAAAAGGGTGTATTGAATCCTGACGACCCCACCTGTTACACGCTGCAGTGGTATAAATCGCTTCTTTCCTGGGAGCAGCGTATTAAAAACTTGTCGTATGATGGTAAAATTCTCTAACGTTTAACCAAGGATTTTTAGCATGCAGCAGAACCTGATGATCATAGGCGGAGGCCGCCATGCTATGGAGACTTTCTATCTTATCGAAGATCTTGGATGGGCAGGTAATGTAACCGCTTTTATACAGGATGAAGCCGCCAGTGATCAGCACTTATTGGGTGTGCCTGTTCTGCCTAAAAAAGTGATTCTTTCCGCCGGCTATCAGCCTGATCAGCGCCCGTTGTTGATGGGAGCCATTGGTGAGATTAAAGATAATAAAAGGCTCATTACTGAATTTAAGAATGCGGGTTTCTTGTTTTTTAATGCCATCCATTCTTCCGTTAATCCATCGCGACAAAAGTTGATCGGTACAGGAGTGACCATTGCTTCGGGTACTGTTTTAACTCATTCTATTTGTGTTGATGATCACTCCATGATTAATATCGGATGTACCTTGAGTCATGATGTGCAGATCGGTAAGTTTGTTAATATTTCTCCCGGAGTGCACCTGGCGGGCTATGTTAAAATCGAAGACGAGGTCTTTATAGGTACAGGCGTCACCGTAATACCACGCATAACCGTTGGAAAGGGATCTTATATTGCAGCGGGAGCCAGTGTAACGAAAGATGTGCCTCCCTATAGCCTGGTGGCGGGAGTGCCTGCTGTTGTTAAACGGAGTTTATTACCTTCTGTGTCATGATATGTTTTTGAGTTTAAGCGTGTATTTTGTTTACGGGTTAAAGCGATTGTTTCGTTTTGTAAAATATGGCTCGGAAAGGAAACGGTTTTTTCGTGAACTGAAGATCAAGCGTATTCAAGATCATATTCTTCAGAAAGAATATGATAGAAATGAAACGCATCTGATTGTTTTTTTTGTGCCGGGTGCCGATCGTGAAACCGGGCTTGAGACCATTTCGGGTGGAGTAATTTCACTGGTATCGCTTTGTGAAGAAACTAAAAAACTGAGGGAGGTTCATC
Organism: Flammeovirgaceae bacterium; assembly: GCA_023251155.1. Lineage (GTDB taxonomy): Bacteria > Bacteroidota > Bacteroidia > Cytophagales > Cyclobacteriaceae > ELB16-189. The sequence continues at coordinate 2,366 of JAHEZH010000111.1, forward strand.
ATGCGCAGACACTGATGTGTATTTTTCCAAGGGACTTCCTTTTTTTGAAACATCTGAATTTTGAAAATGAAACGGCTCTTTTTCGGTTTGGCCAGTTGCCCGCTTATTTTAATGGGGTAAAAAAGCTCACCTTACATTTGCCCGAATTGCTGGTTCCTTATTTTGATCAGGTACTCCTTCCGTTTGAAAAAGCCTGGATCAAATCCATACCGGATGTCCATTTGAATGTAATTAACGCGAACATCCTGTTAATGCCTCCTCCTGATCAGATTAACCAGCTGGAGCAATTTACCAGAAACATTACCATCACTGCAGCGCATAGCAAATATTGCAACCTCCAAAATCGACTTTTATTTAATCGTCCACTTCATAAGTTTTCGGCCTGGATAAGTCCCGAGCAATATATTTTCAGGTCTTTTGAAGAGAAGGAAAACATCATGGTGGTTTCGCCGGACGGTAATGAATACAGAAATAAAATAATCGACTTACTGAAAACAGTTCAGGGATTAGAGATTATTACGTTGCAGCACCTAACCTATGCTAGATTTAAGGAAGTCATTGCCAAAGCAAAATGGGCACTTACGTTTGGTGAGGGGCTGGATGGTTATATTCTGGAACCCATCTTCAGTGGAGCCTTTGGTATGGCTGTGTATAATGAAGATTTCTTCACGGAAGATTTTAAAAACATGCCTGGGGTATACAGTAGCTATGAATTGCTGGCTGCGCAGATTACAGCTGATATTGCTGCTTTGAATCAACGCAATTTGTTTGCGGAAGCTCAAGCTGCACAATATGAACTTTGTTCCAGATATTATAATTATTCGCACTATCAGGATAATATTCGTAAATTTTATCTTGGAGATTATACTTTTAAATAATGGACAAAGCTACCCCTTTGGTAACTGTTGTTACTGTCACGTATAACTCATCTGCTTATGTAGCGGATGCGATAGAGAGTATTCTTCACTCCAGCTACACCCACTTTGAGTTAATTGTAGGCGATGATTGCTCCACGGATACGACCTGGAGCATTGTTCAATCGTATACTGACGATCGCATCCATTCATACCGAAATGATAAAAACCTGGGAGAGTATGCTAACCGTAATAAAGCGATTAGTCTGGCAAGAGGGGAGTACCTGATTTTCATTGATGGTGATGATATGATCTACCCACATGGATTGGAATTCATGGTGCGTATGCTGGCTGCTTTTCCTGATTGTGCGATGGCATTGATGCGTTGGTTTCAAAATGATTTGTTTTTTCCGGTGGTCATTACGCCAGAGCAATTTTATACCGGAGAATATTTCGGATATGGTTTTTTAGGCACGGCTTTTTCAAATGTTCTCTTTAATACGAATATCCTAAAGAAGGAAGGTAGCTTGTCTTCCCGGTATAAGTCAGGTGATAACTATATACGCTATAAGATTGCAGCAAAATACCCCAGCCTGATCATCAATGACGGGTTGACATGGTGGAGGGAAACACCGGGGCAAGCATCGCAACAATTCACATCCTCACGCGAGCATATTTTTGAATCATTTCGCATGAAGTTTGAGTTTCTGGATTCAGCCTCTTGTCCCTTACCAAAAGAGAGTAATGCACTGGCCAGGAAAAATCTGCTTTTGTTATTAAGCAAGATTTTTGTGAAAGAGTTGATGAGACTACATTTTCGTTATGCTTTTCAAATTGCTTCACAGTTTAAACTGCCTGTTTCTACGATTTTCAATTGCTTCAGAAAACCACTACGAATCAATCCATTCTCTTCCTATTCATCCACACATCCCTATCGGGTAGCTTTTCAGGCCAACCCCTATAGCAACTCAATAAAGTAATGAGCAGGTATCGAAATCTTCTTCGTAAACTACTCCGGAATCCGTTCCTGGTCTTCTACTATTTTTTCAGAATTATAGGATGGTTAATTTTGAAATTACCTTTTTTTCGATTTATCCGTGAAACTGCGAAATCGGAAACGGCTATTACCTTTTCCTATTGGTTTACCCAAAGGGTATTGCGGATTAATGCTTCTGCGTACTGGCCAATGCATTATTCCAGTATTGTCAGCTATTCCAAAAACGTATACGCAGGTATTGAAACCTGTCCTGGTTATAATCCCGGGTGTTACGTTCATGCCGTAAATAAGATTTATATTGGTGATTATACGCAGATTGGGCCCAATGTGGGCTTAATGAGCGGTAATCATGACTTATATGATTACCGCATTCAGACGGCAGCCAGACCAATTCGTATTGGAAAGCACTGCTGGATTGGGATGGGGGCTGTAATACTACCTGAAGTGGAATTGGGAGATTTTACTATAGTTGGCGCTGGATCGATTGTAACCAAATCATTTCCTGAAGGCCGTTGTGTTATTGCCGGTAATCCAGCAAAGAAGATAAAGGACCTCGATGCGGCAAGGTGCGTTCCGTTTATGACCGAAAACCCGTATAACGGATATGTGCCTCATCAGCAATTTGAAGTGTATCGAAAAGCCAATTTGAATGTATAAGTAATTATGTGCGGGATTAGTGTAGTAGTTAATTCTAAAAATGAAAAGGTAGAGGAGACTCTTATCAGGGCTATAAATAATAGGATTGCTCACCGCGGGCCAGATGATGAAGGATTTTACTTTGGAGATCATTTTGCTTTTGGGCATCGCAGGCTTTCGATCCTTGATCTAAGCCAGGCCGGCCATCAGCCAATGCACTGGAGTCAACTGTGTATTACCTATAATGGTGAAATCTATAACTATATCGAACTGAGAGAAGAGCTGAAAGAGAAAGGGTATACTTTTCAAACAGGAACAGACACAGAAGTTATTCTCGCTGCTTACAACGCCTGGGGCACCGATGCTTTTCCTCGCTTTAACGGGATGTGGTCTTTCGCAATTTATGATTCTGACCGAAGTGAAATAGTTCTCAGCCGCGATCACTTTGGCATTAAGCCACTTTATTATACACAAACCAAAACCTACTTTCTGGCGGGCTCTGAGATAAAACAATTTACAGCGGTAGATGAATTTAGCCCGGTATTAAATAAATCGGTAGCTGTGAATTTTTTAATTCAAGGAGCCTTGAATTATTCGAACGAAACATTCTTTGATGGGGTGTATGAACTGAGAGCGGGGCATTATTTACGTTATAATCTGGTTACCCATTCCACACAAATAAAAAAATGGTATGATCTTTCCGTGGCTTCCGTTCCGATCAGGGATACCTATGAAAAAGCAGTTGAAAAAGTAAGGTCACTTTTCATTGACAGCGTTCGTATCCGCATGCGATCAGATGTGCGTGTAGGCAGTTGCTTGTCTGGCGGAGTTGACAGTTCCTCCATTGTAAGTGTGATATTTAGCAACGCATTGGCTAATAAAGATTTTGCTACCGTCACGTCCTGCTATACTGACGCACGGTATGACGAGCAGAAATTCAGTGACCTGATAACGGAACAAACTTCATTTCGAGGGGCTAAAGTATTTCCTGATTTAAATCATTTGCTGGATGAGGGGCACCTGGATAAAATGATTTACCACCAGGATCAGCCTTTTAGCGGAGCTTCGCATTATTCGGAGTATAATGTATTTGAAGAAGCGAGACGAAATGAAATGATTGTGATGCAGGACGGACAGGGCTCAGATGAATTTTTATGTGGTTACGGTGAGTTCTATATTATGCATATCCGCTCCTTACTTCGCTCCGTGCAATGGAGGAAAGTGATCCAATTAATAAAAACGAAGGCGCGTCATCGAAATATCACTTTTGCAGGAGAATTAAAATCGATAATTACCACTGCTTACCTTCATTCCATGATCGCTTTTATAAAAAGAATAACCGGAAAGGATCGCTATCCCTGGCTTTCCGTAGAATGGAAGAAGATAGCTCTTGAAAACTTAAAATATTTTTCGGATAAATCCGTAAGGGAGTTAAGTATAACGGAAATTGAACATTCCAGCATCCCATATCAACTTCATTCTGAAGATCGTAATTCCATGTTGTTTTCAATTGAATCACGACTGCCGTTTTTAGATCATCGGCTGGTGGAATATTGTATCGGCCTTCCGGATGATTTTAAAATAAGAGGAGGTTACACCAAGGCTGTCTTGCGTGATGCAATAAATGAATTACCCGAAGAGATAAAGCAACGAAAGGACAAGATGGGTTTTGTTGCACCGGACCCCGTGTGGGTGCTTCAAAATAAAGACCGAATTCGAAAAGACCTGGAGAATGTGGTTACCTCCTTTTCTATATTTTCACCTGCGTTGCTCCACCGTTTTGATCGGTTTGTGAAGGGGGAATTAGGATATGAACCCATCTATTTCAGAGCGATGGCACTTAGCCGCTTCTGTACGATATTTAAAATCAGCATGCAATCATGTTAACAATAGTTGATTACGGTGTTGGTAATTTGGCTTCAATGCAGAATATGCTGAAGAAAATAGGGGTACCATCTAAAATCACTTCTGAAAGAAAAGACCTGGAGGAGGCGGACCGGTTGATTCTTCCTGGCGTAGGTGCCTTTGATACGTGCGCTGAAAAATTACAGCAATCGGGCTTGATTGAAACATTAACGTATCAAGTGATGATTAAGCAGGTGCCTGTGTTGGGAGTTTGTGTGGGCATGCAGCTGCTCCTGGAAGGTAGTGAGGAAGGTATGTTGCCTGGTCTGGGTTGGATCGAAGGACATAATGTTAAGTTCAGGCAAGATCAACTGCCTGAACGAACTAAAATTCCGCACATGGGATGGACGGATGTAGTGCCGAGGAAAGTGTCCGGGCTTTTGAATGGATTGGAGCAAGAATCCCGGTTTTATTTTGTTCATTCCTACCATGCTCTCCTGACCAACGAACAGGATGTGCTGTTACATGCTAACTATGGCTATTCCTTCACGGCGGGCTTAGAACGAGGTAATATTGTAGGTGTTCAATTTCACCCTGAAAAGAGCCATAAGTTTGGTATGAAGCTTTTGAAAAACTTTGCCACCTTTTACTCATGAAACGTATTCGAGTAATTCCGGCTTTGCTTATCCAGCAAGGAGGTCTGGTTAAGTCCGTTAAATTCAAGGATCATACCTATGTGGGAGATCCGATCAATGCAGTGAAGATTTTTAATGAAAAAGAAGTAGATGAGATTGTTATACTGGATATTTCGGCCACTGCCGAAAGGAGGGGACCCGATCTTGTTGCTATACGTGAAATTGCAAGTGAAGCTTTCATGCCTCTGGGTTACGGAGGGGGCATTACCAAATTATCTGAAATAAAGGAATTGATCCGTATTGGTGTGGAAAAAGTGATTTTAAACACCGCTGCTTTTGTGAATCCTCTGCTGGTAAGTGACGGAGCGAAATATGTGGGAAGCCAGAGTATTGTAGTTTCAATCGATGTTAAGAAGAATTTCTGGGGTAAATACCGGGTTTTTGTGGAAAATGGAAAACGCGATACAGGGTTGGATCCGGTGGGATATGCTAAACAGATGGTGAGTAGAGGAGCAGGTGAGTTCATCCTTAATTCCATTGAACGGGACGGAACATTTTTGGGGTACGACACTGATTTGATCCAGGCCGTCAGTACCGCAGTAGATGTGCCTGTCGTGGCGCTGGGAGGAGCAGCTACCGTAGAGAATTTTGCCTCTGCTGTTCAATGTGGGGCATCCGCGGTGGCCGCGGGAAGCATGTTTGTCTTTCAATTGCCTCATCGTGCCGTTCTCATCAGCTATCCTGGGCAAAAAGAATTGAAAGAAAAGCTATTTTCGCGTTTGGTTTAATACATTTTGATTATGAAATTAGAATTGCCTCAAACATTAAAAAAATTATATAAAACCGGTTTTGTCGTTGATAAAAAGAATGTTGAAAGAGAGGCGATAAGTTCTACGATATCGGAAGCTGAGGCAGTTATTTTAATGAGAATTGTAACTGATATCAAAGCAGAGGTGACTTTAGAAACCGGTTTGGCTTTTGGAGCTTCAGCGGTAGCGATTGCGCATGCCAAGAAAGGTTTTCCTTCGTCTAGGAAAATGCACTATGCCATTGATCCTAATCAGAATGATTTTTATGAAGGGGCAGCTTTGGTTGCCATTGAGCAAGAGAAGTTAGAAGATCAATTTAAGCTGTTAGAAGGGCCAAGCCATATGATGATGCCTGAATTGATCCGTGATCAGGAAAAACTTGATTTTGCTTTTGTGGATGGCTGGCATACATTCGATTATACTTTACTTGATTTCTTCTTAATTGATAAAATTCTTAAACCTGGTGGTGTAATCGCCTTCCATGACATGCAGGCTTTATCTAAACAAAAAGTGCTTCGCTATATCCTTACTCACCGCCAATACACAATAGAGAAGAACTATGCAGTAAGGGGAAATGAATCCCGGCTTTATTCCCTAAAGTTTTTTTTGTGGCGACTGTTTAAAAATCCATCCCTTTTGTTTTCGTGGTTTCATTGGCATTATCAGTTATTTAATTCATCGGGGTTAATCGTATTGAAGAAGACAAAGATGTATGAACCTAATTTTGATTTTTATAAAAATTTTTGACGTTAGATCATGGTGCTAGATAAGAGTGATCCTGGATACAGACAGTGCGCTATTACGGTTATGGATAACATTGCTGATCCGGATATTACATTCGATGAAAAGGGTGTATCTAATTATTATTATGACTATCAGCTAGCAGCCAAAGACGTTTTTACGGGAGCTGAAGGAAACAATAAGCTTCATCAGTTGGCTGAGGCTATAAAGAAAAAAGGGGCTGGAAAAAAATATGATTGTCTTATCGGACTGAGTGGAGGTGTAGACAGCACTTACGTAGCTTATCTGGTAAAAAAACTAGGATTGCGTCCTCTGGCAGTTCATCTGGATAACGGATGGAATTCGGAACTGGCTGTTCAGAATATTGAGAATATTATTCGCAAGCTCGATATCGATCTTTACACTTTAGTGGTGAACTGGCATGAGTTTAAAGACATTCAACTTTCCTATCTGAAAGCTTCTGTGGTAGACATTGAGGTGGTTTCAGATCATGCCATTTTTGCCACCATGTACAAACTTGCCCGGCAGCACCATATCGGCTATATCATTAATGGATCGAACATTGTTACTGAGCATATCATGCCACCGAGCTGGTTGTATAAAAAGATGGATTTTGCCAATCTCAAGGATATTCATCACCAGTATGGAAAAGTGAAACTCAAAACCTATCCTTCTTTTGGATTTAGTAAGCACGTGTACTATTCTTTAGTATTGAAGTTAACTCCTGTTTACCCTCTTAACTATGTCCCTTATAATAAGAAAGAGATCAAACAATTGATCATGCGCGAGCTTGACTGGCGCGATTACGGGGGTAAGCATTACGAATCACTGTTTACCAAATTTTATCAAGCCTACATCTTACCTGAAAAATTTAGAATCGACAAACGCAAAGCGCACCTTTCTACGTTGATTTGTTCAGGACAAATGACCAAGGAAGAAGCAGTACAGGAACTAGCATTGCCACTATACGATCCGGTGTCATTAGAGGAGGATATGACCTATGTGTTAAAAAAACTGGGACTCACTTCGGCGGAATTCAACGCCCTTATGAAAGAGCCGGTTCGAAAGCACAAAGATTTTAAAACGGACATCTTGTTAAAGAAAAATTACATGATGTTCCTTCAGAAAACGCAGCGTTTGCGTAAAGCCTTTAAATTGTAAATCGCTCATGGTATCGAAAATTAAATTTGCTATTATTGGTTGTGGACGCATTGCCCAGCGCCACGCAGAACACATTCATGCAAAAGGAGAACTGGTAGCTGTGTGTGACACTGTTTCTGAAAAGGCAGACCAGATGGCTACGATGTATCATGCAAAAGCGTATTATACCGTAGATGAGCTGTTAGCGAAAGAAAAAGGAATTGATGTTGTGGCTATCTGCTCTCCCAATGGATTACATGCAGAGCATTCAATAAAGGTATTGAATGCCGGATTTCATGCCTTATGCGAAAAGCCCATGGCGATTACCTCTCATGACTGTGGCAGGATGATTCAGGCGGCCGAACGAGCCAACAAACGCCTTTTTGCCATTAAGCAGAATCGGTATAATCCTCCGGTTGCCGCGGTCAAAAAAGTAATTGATGAAGGAAGATTGGGAAAGATCATGAGTGTACAGCTTTCCTGTTTCTGGAACAGGAATCCGGACTATTATAAAAATTCATGGAAGGGAACGATGGAACTTGATGGAGGTACACTGTTTACCCAATTCAGCCACTTTGTGGACTTGTTATATTGGCTGTTAGGCGATGTTAAAAACACGAAGGCCTTTCTTGGTAATTACCATCATCAGGGTATTATTGAATTTGAAGATACCGGAGTAGTTATACTTGAATTTGCTAATGGAGCGATCGGCACGATTAATTATTCGGTAAACAGCTATCAGAAGAATATGGAGGGCTCACTCACTTTGTTTGGTGAGAAGGGCACAGTGAAAATCGGAGGCCAGTACCTGAACGAACTGGAGTATCAGAATATCGAGGGGTATACAATTGAGAATCTCCCGGAAGGGAATAAGCCCAACAACTATGGTAATTATGTTGGCTCAATGAGCAATCATGATAAGGTGTACGATAACCTTATCGATGTACTACAGAATAACGCCTCCATCACCACCAATTCATTTGAAGGGCTTAAAACCGTTGAGATCATTGAATCGATTTATAAAAATGCCCAAAAAATAAAATGATATGCGAAAAATCACCTCTTACTCGAAAGTTCAGGGAATTATCGGAAGCCTGATTCGCGGACATGCATTGGGTATAAAAAAGAAGGAGTCGAAATTACTTAATGTGGGGTGTGGGCCGCATGCCAATCCTGCTTTTATTAACCTGGATTACTGGTGGACTCCCTCCATTGATGTGTGCTGGGATATTGTAAAAAAGAAGTACCCGATTAAGTCGTATCAACTGGAGGGGATTTATACAGAACACTGCCTTGAACATATTCCGCATGAAAGTTTTAAGGATAACTGCAAAGAATTTTTCAGAATGTTAAAGTCGGGTGGTGACGTACGGATTATTATGCCAGACGGCGAACTTTACCTTGATATCTATCAGGATCGTAAGAACGGAGGGAGTAGGCGGATGCCGTATGAAGACTCCTATGCTACCCCAATGGCCAGAATAAACGGAATATTCCGAAATCATGGACACTTATTTATTTATGATTTCGATACGGTGAAAAAAATACTGGAAGATGTAGGCTTTGTTCGTGTCAAGAAAGAAACTTTCCAGCATGGAAGAAACCCTTCATTGCTGATTGATACCGACTGGAGGGCCCATGAATCGCTATATGTTGAGGCAACTAAGCCCTAAGATTTTTTGATGATTTGATATGGATAACGTTCAATTATTGGACTCTGCTATTTCCAATGTTTCATTTGGGGCTAATGTAAAAGTAGTTCAGCCCGTCAATTTGTATGGGTGCTCGATAGCTGATCATTGCTTTATTGGACCCTTTGTTGAGATACAGCAGAATGTCAGCGTAGGAGAAAGAACGAAAATTCAGTCACATAGTTTTGTTTGCAGCCTGGTTACGATCGGAACGGATTGCTTTATCGGGCATGGTGTTATGTTTATCAACGATGTTTTTTCTGAAGGTGGCCCAGCCCGAGGAGATCAGTCCAAGTGGAAAAGAACCCATATTGGGCACCATGTATCCATCGGATCGAATGCCACTATATTACCGGTTACGATTTGCGATCATGCCGTTATCGGTGCCGGTGCTGTAGTTACAAAAGATATCCGCCAACCGGGTATTTATGCTGGTAATCCGGCGAGGTTAATACGTAAATTAGCGGCTCAGTAAATCTCTATAGAATAATATGCACGTACCGTTTGTTGACCTTTCTGCTCAGTATCACAGTATCAAAAAAGACATTGACCAGGCCATTGGTCAGGTGATTTCTGAAACTGCTTTTATCGGTGGTAAATATGTGAAATCCTTTGAAACGCAATTTGCGGAGCTGTATGGAGCAAAGCATGTTATTTCCTGCGCCAATGGTACGGACTCCTTGTATATTTTGATGAAGATGCTTGGCATAGGGCCAGGAGATGAGGTAATCACTGCCGCCAACAGCTGGATATCCAGTTCTGAAACCATTTCGCAAACCGGAGCCAGGCCTGTTTTTGTTGATGTAGATCCTGTTTACTATAGCCTGGATGAGCAACAACTGGAGTCTAAGATAACGTCACGTACCAAGGCCGTGATTCCGGTGCATCTACAGGGGCAGATGTGTAACATGCGTGAGATAAAGTCCATCTGTGATAAGAGAGGGATACCCATGATTGAAGATTGTGCCCAGTCTCATTTTTCAGAATTTCAAGGAACCCGTGCCGGACTTTTTGGTATAGCTGCGTCCTTTAGTTTTTATCCGGGAAAGAACCTGGGTGCTTATGGTGATGCCGGATGTATTATGACCAACGATGATGCACTTGCCGAAAAATGCCTGATGTATGCAAGGCACGGAGCTTTGAAAAAGCACCACCATCAAATCGAAGGAATTAACAGCCGTCTTGATGGTCTTCAGGCCGCTATACTTTCTGCTAAATTACCATACATACTTGACTGGACGGAAAAGCGTATTACCAATGCCCACTTGTATGATCAGTATTTGAAGGATATATCTGCAATTACGTTGCCAGCAGTGCGTACTCATACCAAGCATACTTTTCATTTGTACGTAATTCAAGCACCAAACCGTGAAGCACTCATCAAACATTTGACCGCACAAGGTATTGAAACAGCTGTTCATTATCCTGCTGCGCTGCCCAATCTAAAGGCCTATGCGTATTTAGGTCACTCACCAAATGATTTTCCTGTTGCCACTCGATTGCAAAGCCAGATTCTGTCTTTGCCCATGTATGCGGAGATGACAGAAGAAATGATCCGTTATGTGGCTGCTTCTATAACTGGTTTTTACACCCATCGGTAGCGTATGGTTTCACTCTCTAATAAGACCATACTCATCTTGTCACCGCAATCGTGGGGAAATATGTTTGTTTCCAAGCACCACTATGCTATTGAGCTGGCCAAGAGCGGCAATACCGTCTATTTTTTGAATCCTCCTGATCAGGTAAAGGTTAACCGAAACAAGTCCATTGAGATAAAAGCAAGTGGTATTCATACTGACTTGTACCTGGTAGAACATCGTCTGTCCTTTTCCTATCAATTAAAGTTTCGTGCGATGCCGGTCTTTCATTGGTTTATGCGGTTTCATATTCAAAAGCTGTTAAAAGAAATAGGGAAGGACATCGATATTGTCTGGTCGTTTGATTTGGGCAATCTTTATCCATTAAACTATTTTGGTAACCGGTTTAAAATATTTCACCCGGTAGATGAACCTCAAACCAAACATGCCATTAAAGCAGCAAAAGGGGCTGATATTATTTTTTCTGTAACCACAGAGATCCTAGAGAAGTACCGTTCGTTTCCGGTGAATAGGCATTTTATTAATCATGGTGTCACCGAGAATTTTATTGTTAACGAACTGCAGACAACCGTGGGTAACCCAGTTCGCATTGGCTTTTCAGGAAATCTGCTCCGTAATGATATTGACAGGAAAACATTACTTGCAATTATTACTAAAAACCAGGATTGCGTTTTTGAATTTTGGGGCAGCTATAAGCAGGCACAGGGAAATGTGGGTGGTGTTGAGGATGAATCGATGAAGCAATTTATCCGATCCCTTCAGTCACAATCGAATGTCATTCTGCATGGAGCCATACCCTCCTCCTCATTAGCTGCCGAGCTGAAGCGGATGGATGCTTTTCTGATTTGTTATGATGTGCAAAAAGATCAAAGCAAAGGGACCAACTATCATAAGATCATGGAATACCTGGCGACCGGAAAAGTGATTATTTCAAACAATGTAACCACATATGATAATCAGGAATGGCTGGTTCGTATGGTCAAGGAAAGAACCAATAATGATTTATTGCCTGATTTGTTCCATGAGACGGTATCCAGGCTTGCGATTTACAACAACGAGGAGCTAATGAGGAAGAGAAAAGATTATGCATTAAATAATACTTATCACAGGCAACTGGAAATGATCGATCTATTCATCCACAGGAGTACGACTACGTCGTTATAAATGATATAAAATGAGATTACTTAGTATTCTGAAATACATTGTGTCGCATCCTTTAATCAGGAAAAATAAGACTGGAGGTATCCTGCGTTTTATTAAATGGCAACTCACATTCCGATTTAGCCCTTATCCTATACTTTACCCGTTTACTAAAAAATCTACCCTTGTTATAAATAAGGGAATGACTGGAGCCACTGGAAATCTTTATTGCGGCCTGCATGAATTTGCCGATATGGGATTTCTTCTGCATTTTTTGAGACCCGATGATTTGTTTGTAGATATAGGAGCTAATGTGGGTAGCTATACTGTTTTAGCCTCCGCTCACGTAGGTGCCAAATCTATTTCCTTTGAGCCGGTTCCCCGAACGTTTAGTTACCTGATTCGAAACATAGCTGTCAATGATATAAACGTACAGGTGCAAGTATATAATATGGCATTAGGTGCTCAGAAAGGAACCATTGCATTTACCTCTGATCTTGATACAGCAAATCATGTCGCAATTGCTGGTGATCAAGCTACTATTGAGGTAAGTGTGGATACACTGGATGCATTTCTAGCGGAAGAAGAAAGAACCATTCTGATTAAAATTGATGTGGAAGGCTTTGAAACTGAAGTGATGAATGGCGCTGATAGTACCTTATTAAATAAGAGTCTTCAAGCCATCATTATCGAATTAAATGGATCAGGTGAAAGGTATGGGTATAGCGAAAATGCTATTCAACGTAAACTTGAGCAGGCCGGATTTATGTGTTACGCCTATGATCCATTCAATAGAGAGCTTACCAAATCGATTGGCCCCGGAGCGCATAATTCCATTTATATACGTGATGTTGATATGGTGAAAGAAAGATTAGCGGGAGCTGATTTTGTTGAAATCCTGAATGAGCGGTTTTAATTTACTTCGATAGGATTCATTTAGTTTAGGAATATTTCTGTAAGAATCGGAAAAATATAATAATAAGAGATGAAAGTATTGATTTTAGCAGGTGGTTTCGGTACCCGACTTAGTGAGGAAACCGACATCAAACCCAAACCAATGGCAGAGATCGGGAATAAACCCATCATCTGGCACATTATGAAGATCTATTCTCACTATGGATTTAATGATTTTGTGGTTCTTTTGGGTTATAAAGGATATTACATTAAGGAATATTTTTTCAACTATTACCTTCACCAGAGTGATGTAACCCTGGATTTAAAAACCAATAAGATGGAGGTGCATAACAGTAGTTCAGAGCCATGGAAAATAACCCTGCTGGACACCGGATTGCATACAATGACCGGAGGCAGGATAAAAAGAGCGAAAGAATTTATTGGCAATGAACCATTTCTTCTGACGTATGGAGATGGTGTTTCTGACATTAATCTCTCCCAATTGGTGGATTTTCATCAGCGCCACAAGAAAATGATTACGATGACGGCAGTACAGCCCGAGGGACGATTTGGTGCACTGTCTTTAAATGAAAATGGGAAGGTGGACTCCTTTCTGGAGAAACCAAAAGGAGATGGTACCTGGATAAACGGAGGTTTCTTTGTATGTCAGCCGGAGGTACTGGATTATATCGCGGATGATACCACTGTGTTTGAAAAGGAACCATTGGAGCAACTGGCAAAAGATGGGGAATTGCATTCATTTAAACATGCCGGTTTCTGGAAATGCATGGACACGCTGCGCGATAAGAATCATTTAAACGAATTATGGTCAACTAACAATTCAAAGTGGAAGGTATGGCAGTAGCTTTATTTGGAGATCAATTCCGTAATAAGAAAGTGATCGTTACAGGTCATACCGGGTTTAAAGGCTCCTGGCTTTCGGTATGGTTGCTGGAATTGGGAGCTGAAGTATATGGGGTGTCAAAAGATATTCCTACTCATCCTTCTATGTTTGAGTCGCTTCTGATGGAAAACAGAATCCGGCATTATGTGGCAGATATCCGTGACTTGCCACGTATGCAAAGTATTTTCGAAGAAGTGCAACCCGATTTTGTTTTTCACTTGGCTGCGCAGCCTATCGTGGTATTGTCTTATGAAGATCCGATTGATACGATCAGTACGAATGTACTGGGCACAGCGAATATTCTTGAAGCACTGAAGAAGGTGACGCATCCGTGCTGCGCGGTAATGATCACCAGCGACAAATGTTATGACAATGTTGAATGGACATGGGGCTATCGGGAGACGGATGCACTGGGGGGCAAGGATCCTTACAGTGCATCAAAGGGTGCAGCAGAATTAATCATAAAAACCTATGTGCATTCCTACTTTTCTAAAAACAGTTTGATTAAAGTGGCTTCCGTGAGGGCGGGCAATGTGATTGGGGGAGGAGACTGGGCTGCGAACCGTATTGTGCCTGATTGTATTAAAGCATGGACAAAAGATACTGCGGTAGAATTACGAAATCCGAATGCCACCCGTCCGTGGCAACACGTACTTGAACCCCTGAGTGGTTATTTGCGATGCGCCCAGATGCTGGCGGAACAACCTGAAGTAACCCATGGGGAGGCCTTTAATTTTGGACCATCTGCGGATCAGAACTTCACAGTTTACGAATTGTTACAAGCCATTTCGGGGTACTGGAAATTTAAAGAGCTGAAAGAATATTTTATTCTTGATAAGCAGGCTCGATTTCACGAAGCCGGTTTATTAAAACTGAATTGTGATAAAGCATTGCATGCTTTGCAATGGAAGCCCGTTTTAAATTTCGAGCAAACCGCTGCCTTCACTGCGTTGTGGTATAACCAGTTTTATGCTGTTTCACAAAGTAGTCTTTATGAGTTTACTGCATTGCAGATCGGTGAGTTTGTAGCACAGGCCAATGTTAAAGAAATGGCATGGACGCGTTGATACAGGGAGTAACGCTTACTCCTTTGAAAATTATTCCGGGTGAGTTGGGAGCGGTAATGCATGCATTGAAAAAAGAGGAGCGTGACTTTGCCGGTTTTGGCGAAGCCTATTTCTCTACGGTAGACTATGGATGTGTGAAAGGATGGAAAAAGCATTCCTTCATGGTACTCAATTTCGTAGTGCCCATAGGGAAGATTCGATTCGTGGTGTAGGATGATCGTTCGTCCAGTTCCTCACGGGGGCACTATTTTATGATTGAATTGTCACCAACAGAGAATTATCAACGACTCACCGTTCAGCCTGGTTTATGGGTCGCTTTTGAAGGACTTGACCAAAAGCAAAATATGCTTCTGAATCTGGCCAGCATGACTCACGATCCTGCTGAAGCAGAAAATAGCCCTATCTCGTCCGGAGTCATTGCTTATCCCCGATTTTGATCGCGTGAAAAATATATTGATTACAGGAGGATTGGGGTACGTGGGAGGAAGGCTTGCGAGTGCATTGTCTCCAACTCATCACGTTTGGGTAAGTTCAAGAAACCCGATTGCATTGGGCGGGCATCCATCCTTGCAGCATCTTCATTGCATACGCCATGATACATTACTGAACGCCTTTCCGGAAAACATTGATGTGGTTATTCACCTGGCGGCTTTGAATGAAATTGATTCGGTCAGCCGTCCGTCCGATGCCATTGAAGTAAATATCAATCAGACGCGGCAGCTTCTTGATGCATCGATCAGGAATTCAGTAAGTCAATTTATCTATTTTTCTACTGTGCATGTGTATGGAAAAATGACAGCAGAGATGGAACTTGATGAAAATGCAATAACCCGTCCAGTTCATCCTTACGCTATCACACACCGCGCAGCGGAAGATTATGTAAATGCCGCGCACGATGCTGGTAAATTAAAAGGAGTTGTAGTGCGACTTTCTAATTCATTTGGTATGCCCGTTCTGCCTACGGTGAACAGATGGACCTTATTAGTGAATGACATTTGCCGCCAGGTCGCCGAGCGCAATGAAATACGACTTCAATCCAATGGCTGTCAGTACCGGGATTTTATTACCCTTACCGATGTGGAAGCGGCTGTGAAATTCCTGATTGATTATGAACCATACACGATACCGAATACTTATAATCTTTGTTCAGGAAAAAGTATGAAAGTGCTGGAAATGGCCAATCTGGTTTCTTCGGTATACAAGGAGATGTATCATGAATCGATTCCCGTAGTGCTACCGGATAACAGCGTGGCTACGGAGGAGCCTTTTTATCAATTGAAAGCAACCAACCTGGAGAAATTGGGATTCAAGCCTCGGAATGAATTCAGGAATGAACTGCGTTTGCTGATCGCTTTTTGCAAGAAAAATTTTAGTGGGATATGATTGATATACTAGCCATATCGACAGCTTCTGTAACGGCCATTAACAGGAATATTTATATTGAGCTTGTCAGCCGGGGCTGGAAAGTGGAAATGGTCATTCCTGAAACGTATCCATTGACCGCTGCTAAAACCATTCCTGCGCAACCCGCAAGAGTGGATGATCCTGTAATTCATTTTCTGAAATTGAAAGGATCTAACCCACGTACGTTTTATTTTCCGGGACTAAAAACACTTATTGATACCATTCAGCCAAAGGTTATTCTGATCGAAAGTGATCCGGTGAGCTACATGGCAGTTCATGCCGGCCGCCTTGCAGTAGCAAGAGGTGTTTTTTTATGGAGTCTTTCCTGCGAGAATTTATCTTTTGATGTTATTGATACGCTGAAACGAAGAGGAGTGCGATCATTACCAACATCATTAGTGAAGAAGTGCTTGTATTGGTTTGCGAAAAACACGATCAATACCGTATTCACTATTAATAACGATGGTACACTTTTGTTTCAGCGTAAAGGCTACTCGCATGTTGAAAAAATCCCGTTAGGATTTGATCCTTCTGTCTTTTATCCAAACAATGAAAGTCGCGAACGTATACAAAAGCAATTAAACATCCGGTATCCGGTAATTGCTTATTTTGGAAGGCTGGTAGAAGAAAAAGGGGTGCATTTGCTTGTAGAAGCACTTGGGAAAATTAAGCACCTGGGCTGGCACTTTATGCTGGATAAATTCAGTTATGAGTCTAATCCCTATCATCAGCGTATTCAAGGCCTGATTGATACGTATGATCTTTCAGCGCGGATTATTTATATTGAGGCGGATCATTATCAGGTAGCCGCTTACATGAATGCTTCAGACGTTGTCGTTGTTCCTTCCGTTTCTACCGCTAAGTGGAAAGAGCAATATGGCAGAGTCGTGCCGGAAGCGATGGCCTGCGGAAATCTGGTGATTACTTCGTCAGCCGGT
>JAHEZH010000234.1 GCA_023251155.1 Flammeovirgaceae bacterium
AGCAGCCGTCATTGGTGCTGGGTTCTCAGGACTATCAGCAGCAACACATCTTGCTCATCTGGGTTTTGATGTAACCGTATATGAAAAACATGATCAGCCCGGAGGCAGAGCCCGAAAGTTCGAAGCGCAGGGATTTACTTTTGACATGGGCCCAAGCTGGTACTGGATGCCCGATGTTTTTGATCGCTACTTTAATCATTTCGGTAAAACCACTTCCAACTACTACGATCTTAAACGATTAGATCCCTCCTATCGCATTTATTTTGGCAAGGACGATTTCATGGATGTACCTGCTGGAATCGATGCATTAAGTCAGTTGTTTGATCAGCTTGAACCGGGGAGTAGCCGATCATTGCAGAAATTTATCGAAGAAGGAAAATACAAATACGAAATCGGTATGCATGACCTGGTGTATAAGCCGGGGCTATCCATCACCGAGTTGATGGATTACAAGTTAATGGCGGGCGTTTTCAGGCTTCATGTATTCCATTCCATGTCTTCTTATGTACGCCGTTTTTTTAAACACCCGCGCATCATCAAGTTACTGGAATTTCCTGTATTGTTTCTGGGCGCTACAGCGGAAAATACTCCCGCTTTGTACAGCCTGATGAACTATGCGGACATGGCGCTCGGCACGTGGTATCCCATGGGTGGTATGTTTAAAATAGCGGAAGGCATGGAAGCACTGGCCAAAGAGAAAGGGGTACAGTTCAAATATAATTCCCCGATTGAAGAGATGACCATGAATGGGGATAAAGTAAAGTGCCTCCGCTCGGACAAGGATTTATATCCTCTCGACTATGTGGTGGCCAGTGCCGATTACCATTATGTGGAACAGCAGCTTCTTCCCAAAAAATACAGGAGGTACTCGGAAGCATATTGGTCCAGGCGTGTAATGGCTCCTTCCAGTTTGATCTTTTATATCGGGCTCAACAAAAGGGTAAAAAAATTACTGCATCACACTTTATTCTTCGATGAAGACTTCGCCCTGCATGCGAACGAAATCTATGAAGATCCGAAGTGGCCCACCTCACCACAATTTTATGTATCGTGTCCCTCTCAAACCGACGATACGGTAGCTCCTGCCGGGCACGAGAATTTATTTATCCTGATACCGGTGGCGCCCGCGTTGCATGACAGTGAATCCATACGTGAAAAGTATTTTGATCTGGTGATCAATCGGATGGAAAGCATATCCGGTGAATCCATCCGACAGCATATTGTCTACAAAAAATCATATGCCCATAATGATTTTATCGCCGATTATCACTCCTTTAAAGGCAATGCCTACGGATTAGCGAATACGTTGTGGCAAACCGCAAATTTAAAACCCTCTATGGTTAACAAAAAGGTGAGTAATCTGTTTTACACAGGGCAGCTTACTGTTCCCGGGCCAGGTGTACCACCTTCCATTATCTCAGGGCAAGTGGTAGCCGGGCAAGTGAAAAAAGTAAGCACAAAAAAATAATGCAGGAGTAGATGAACCAGAAATTACTCTTTGATAGAGTATCGATAAAGACAAGCCGGTTGGTAACCCACCACTACAGCACCTCATTCTCATTGGGTATTCGCTGCCTTGAAAAGGAATTGCGTGATCCCGTTTACGCCATCTATGGGTTCGTGCGCTTTGCTGATGAAATCGTAGATACTTTTCATGAATTCAACAAACAGGAATTACTCCAGCAATTTCGCCTTGACACGTATAAATCCATCAGGGAAAAAATAAGTCTTAATCCTATTCTCAACAGCTTTCAAGCTACGGTCAATCACTACCACATCGAGGATGAACTGATCGAACAGTTTTTGAAAAGCATGGAGATGGACCTTACGCAGAAGCAGTACGATGAAAAAAGTTTTGAAGAGTACATACTCGGCTCGGCCGAAGTGGTGGGCCTGATGTGCCTTCGTGTATTCTGTAAAGGTGATGATGCCCAATTCAAGCACCTGAAGCCTTTTGCCATGAAACTGGGTGCTGCGTTTCAAAAAATAAATTTCCTGCGCGATCTCAATGCCGACTACCTGGGTATGGGGCGCACGTATTTTCCGGGTCTTGACTTCACCCAATTCAACGAAGAATGTAAAAAGCAGATCGAGATCAGTATCAAGGCCGACTTTGACGAAGGCTATAAAGGAATACAGCAATTGCCACGCGGAGCCCGGTTTGGTGTATATGTGGCGTATGTGTATTACCTGGCGTTATTCAAGAAAATAAAAAACACGCCTTCGGAACGTGTATTGAATAGTCGCATACGCATCCCCAACCGCCATAAAATTTCTATCTTGTGCTATTCATTTGTGAAACATCAACTGAACCTGATCTGAGATGGAGGAATACGTGATACTGGTGGACGAAGCCGACAATGAAACCGGCATCATGGAAAAAATGGAAGCACATCGCAAAGGCTTGCTTCACAGGGCTTTCTCCATTTTACTGTTCAATACAAAAGGTGAAATTCTTCTGCAGAAAAGAGCTGTAAAAAAATACCATAGCGGTGGCTTGTGGACCAACACGTGCTGCAGTCATCCTTTACCACAAGAGAGTGTACGGCATGCGGCCAAAAGAAAACTATGGCAGGAAATGGGTATTGATATGCAACCCGAATATGCTTTCAAGTTCATTTATAAAACCGGCCTTGACCATGAACTTATCGAGCATGAGGTCGATCACGTACTGATCGGGCAATTTGACGGAATACCTAACATCAACCCCGATGAAGTGGAAGATTGGAAATTTGTCAATGTAAACGAGTTGAAAAAAGAGATGATAAAACATCCCGATCACTATACGTATTGGTTCAAGCTCATTGTCAACCATGATGAGCTACAGCAACTCACCCCACAACAACAGTAAGCATAGCTTACGCCACCTGACTACTCTTTCCTGGTCAGATCAATATTGTAATACACCTGCACCTGGAAGCCTACGTTGTTCTCCTGCTTGCTGCCATTTGATTTAATCAACAGCTGGTAGAATGCTCCGCCCTGTACACTCAGTGCTTTTGTAAACTGGTACCCCAGACCTGCATAAATACGGTTCTGATCAGGTTCGTTATAAGTAATGGGTTTTCCCCAGCTGTAAAACACTTCATCATAGAAGCTGACATACACCGTTTTCGCTTCCATTTTATCCTGATTGACAGGAATGTTTGCCATAAAGCGGTAGCGTAAGCGATTCAAATGCATGTCGTAGCCTTGACTGACCACTTCACCATTGGTGTTTGAATGCACCTGAATAAAGCGTTCTTCCATTCTCAAGCGGTGGCTCAGGTTTATTCTGCCAATGTGGTGCTTGTAAATGACCTGCTGGAACAAACGATGTTCGTTGTTTACGTAGGTAGCGGGCTGTTTTCCGTATAAGGGATTCCACGTGTACACGTACCCGATTGGCAAAACGGAAAAATGCTTATTGATCGTAAAATCCAGGCCGGTACGAAACTGAAACTGCATCGGATCAAAATGCTGTGCATAGCGCAACTGACCTTCGGCCAGAATACTTACGCTGTTGTGCACTTTAATGTGAGTGGATAAAGCAAACCATTGTACGGATTGAGTGACGGTCTCTCTTTTTGAGCTTTGAGCAAGTGAAGAAATTGTTAGGAATGAGAGAAGGATAAAAGCCAATACCCGTGATCTTACCATTACTTTTAAAAGATTTTTTTGCTGTTTGACGCAAAAATATCGCTCTCATTATTACCCCAATTTTAAGCTTTTAACATTGGCTTAACATTAAGTTAATAAACAAGCAAAAAAATGGATTTTCAAATCAAATTCAATGTTTTACTAATAGTAAATATTGTTTAACTTAATGTAAAAAAGGGAATTGACAGTCTGCTTACCAGTCTATTTCACCCAGGCCTTTGCTCTTCAGGTACGCATTGGTCTTGCTGAAATGCTTATTACCAAAAAATCCGCGGTCGGCCGAAAAAGGCGATGGATGAGGTGACATCAGCACCTGATGTTTCGACCGGTTAATTACTTCTCCTTTTTTCTGGGCATAAGCACCCCAAAGGATAAACACCACGTGTTCCCTTTCATCCGATATGCATTTAATCACCGCATCCGTAAACGTCTCCCATCCCTTGTTCTGGTGTGATCCGGGTGAAGAGGCACGTACGGTTAAAGTCGCGTTAAGTAACAGCACTCCCTGCTTTGCCCACCTGCTCAGGTCGCCCGATGTGGGGATAGGTTTCCCCAGGTCGGTATGGATTTCTTTGAAGATATTGACAAGCGAAGGTGGATTGCGAATACCTTCACGAACAGAAAAGCATAGCCCATTGGCCTGGCCCACACCATGATACGGGTCTTGGCCTATGATCACTACCTTTACTTGTTCGAAAGGGCAACTATCAAAAGCCTTAAAAATCTCCTTGCCGGGCGGGTATATGGTTTGTGTCTGATATTCCTGTTTTACAAAGTTGATCAGCGCCTCGAAATAAGGCTTTTCGAACTCCGATTCCAGTTTTTCCTTCCAGGAAGGGCTTATTTTTATGTCAGTGGGCATCCAGATTAAATTTCGATGAAGAGCGGTTTCAATTTGGTTGTAAAATAGAAAAAAATGATATTTTTGATCCAGATGATCACCGAAATCACACAAGGGGTAAAAGTAACTGTGGAGACCGAATACCAATCTTCGTATTCGAGCCCCAGCCAATATCATTTTGTGTTTACCTATCGGATTACCATCGAAAATCAGAGCGATTTCACGGTTCAGCTCTTGCGCAGACACTGGCATATTCATGATGCCGCTTTTACCCCCAGAGAAGTGGAAGGTGAAGGAGTGGTAGGCCAGCAGCCTGTTCTGGAACCCGGGCAGACCCATCAATACATTTCCGGCTGCAATCTGAAGTCAGGCATCGGTAAAATGGTAGGTACTTACCTGATGGAACGTGTAGTCGATGGTGCGCGCTTCGAAGTGAATATTCCGGAGTTCTCGATGGTTGCTCCGTTAAGGATGAATTAATCCTTCTTCCTAAATTCATGTCTCCATTTCATCTCATCAAAGCTGCGGCAAGTCACTGGCTGCATGTCGTTGATGAGCATTCCATTCATTCTCCTTTCTTTTATGATTTCTACATCAATGTTTTCAAAAAGAAGTCGGCGCACCCTATGTTCACCGAAATTGAGCGTACGCGCAGGCGATTATTAAATAACTCACTGGAGATTGAAGTAAAAGATCTGGGCTCAGGGTCAGTTCATTTCAATCAATCCAAACGCGTTCTTTCAAAAATTGCGGCTACAAGCCTGGCTCCCGCCGACCTGTGCGAACTTTATTATCGCATCCTTCAGTTTCAGGAGGCTAAAACGGCTGTCGAGCTGGGTACTTCATTGGGAATAACGTCACTTTATCTCGCGGCCAAGCCGGATGTACACGTGACTACTTTTGAAGGAAGTCCGGCCATTGCGGACATTGCGCTTACGAATTTCGAATCGTTCAACAGTCGTAACATCCATCTGGTGGAAGGGAATATTGACGCCACTCTTCCTGATTATCTTCAGAACCCGGCCAAGGTCAATTTTGCATTGGTGGATGCCAATCATCGCTATGAACCTACGTTGAGGTATTTTCATTTACTCAGCAAGCGAATGAGCAAAAAGGGGATCATGATTATCGATGATATCTATCATAGTCAAGAAATGACCCGCGCCTGGAACGAATTGAAATCGCACGAGCTGGTGTACGGTAGTGTTGACCTTTTTCGCTGTGGTATTTTATTTTTTGATGTTGACCTGAACAAACAACACTTTGTGTGGTCGTTGTAAGCTGTTGATTTTCGGTTGCAATCCCTTATTTTTACCTTTTTGAAATCCGATTTATATCATGAGCGCTACCCCTATCGAAGAACCGAAGAAAAAAACGAGCAGCAGGAACACCATCATTATCTCTGTACTTGCTGTTATTGTGGTTGTTCAAAGCATTAAAATCTATCTTGATTATAAAGACAAGGTAGAGATCACCGAACAAAAGGTGAGCGTAGAACAGGAACTGGGCAGCACCATGCAGCGCCTCACCGAGATTCAGGCCGAACTGGACCAGAAGATCATCGAGATTCAAAAACTGGGTGGCAATGTAGAGGAACTGCAAAAAGCCAAAGCAGAGGTAGATCGTGAACTGAGTCGCAGCAACCAGCGCAACTCCAAATCAATTAAAGAGCTGAAAGATCGCGTAGAAGGCTACGAAGAGTTACTGAAGATGAAAGATGAAGAAATCGACAAGTTAAAATCAGTCAACAAGGAACTCTACTCAGAAAACCGCACACTTAAAACGACACAGAACAAACTAAGTGATTCCATCAACCGACTGTCCTCCACCAAACAGGAGCTGGCCTCCAAAGTAGCCATTGCATCGCAGCTGAAAGCAGAAAATGTAACCGTAATGGCGGTGAATGAAAAAGGGAAAGAGCGTGAATCTCCATTCAAGAACAAACAACTTCAACGGCTGAAAGTAGAATTCAACCTGGCAGAAAATAACGTTGCGCCCATTGAAGGCAAAAAAATAGTAGTGCGTGTGATCGATGAAAATGGTCAGGTGATTTTCGATGTCGCTAAAGGATCGGGGCCTTTCATTGTCAACGGAAAGGAAGAGTTCTACACCGCTTCACAGGAAATCCTGTTTGACAACACCAAACAGAAACTGACCTACTATTACGAAAAAGGTTCGGACTACGCTTCAGGAAATTACACCATCGAAATCTACACGGATGGCTATAAAATGGGAAGTGCCCAGTTTACAGTAAAGTAATGCTTTCCGTTTTACTCACCTCCTGTTTTCATTTGTTGACCGGCACCATTTACGCTTCGTTTTTTCTATGATCTATTTCATTGGCAGAATACTCATGCGCATTGCACTTCGTGTGTATTACCGGCGCATCATCATTGACGGTCTTGATCATTTACCCAAGGAAGGGCCGGTGATATTAGCCAGTAATCATCCTAACTCTTTTCTTGATTCGATCATATTGGGTTGTCACATGCCCAACCGGTTGTTTTACATCGCACGTTCGGATGTATTTAACTCTCCTTTGAAGCAATGGATACTTGGTAAATTTCAACTTATTCCCATCTACCGTCTGCAGGAAGGAATTGAAAACCTGGACAAGAATAAAGACACCTTTAAAAAGTGCCACGAACTTCTTAATCAGGACGGGTGGATTAATATTTTCAGTGAAGGGCTGTGTATCCAGGAGAAACGTCTTCGCAAGCTAAAGAAAGGTACGGCACGCATCGCGCTGGATTTTGTTTCTGAATTCAACAAGCCGCTGCACATTGTTGCGGTGGGTATGAACTACATGGAGCCCATGAAATTCCGTAAGGAAGTAATCATTGGATTGAATACCTCCTTCAATGCCCAGGACATTCGTCCCGCTTTCCATGAAGCTCCCCCCCAGGCTATACTGGCCTTTAACCATGCGCTGAATGAAAAGTTGAAGGAAGTAGTCATTCACATCGAAGACAAATCGAAGGAGAAGCAA
>JAHEZH010000328.1 GCA_023251155.1 Flammeovirgaceae bacterium
TATCAGCGAAAGAAAAAGCAGTGCTTCTGCCACACGCTGCACTAGTCCGCGAAATGAAAAGGATGGAATAGAAATAAACAACGTACATAAAACGATTATACCAGCAATCAGCTTCGTGCTGACAAAAGAAAACACTTCTGCTGACTGAGCAAGGAAATAAGCACTACCTGCGTATTCGACAAAGCCACCGAGATTATGAATCTGTTGTTTCCAACTTCCTTCCAGTGGGGAGCCTTCATCGCAAGGGAAAATGGCCGCCACCAGATAACCGGCACCAACACAAAGCGAAAGACCGTGCAATGTCTCGTTAGTATCATTTAAAATAGAAACTAAAATGAGAATCGCGCCTACAATGAAGAACAATCCAAAGCTTACCGTTTTTTCATAAGGCGAACCAGATTCTCCCAGTTCGCTTATCGTATGTCGCAGATGACTATATGTTTTTCTTTTCTTGCCAAAGAAAAGAATACCCGCTATCAGGTAGAAGGTGGCTACTAATAAAAGTAAAACAGATATCAAAACTGTACTGTAATCGTATGCCGGTTGTAATTAACTAAAGAACGTTATTCAATTGTTCTTTAATCTTCTCCAGCTCTTCCTTCATCATTACTACATACTTTTGCATTTCAGCATCATTGGCTTTGGAGCCAATCGTGTTAATCTCTCGTCCTATTTCCTGGGCAAGAAATCCCAGCTTTTTTCCATTGGACTGTGGCGCGGCCAGCAACTTAATGAAATAATCTACGTGTGTCCTCAGGCGCACACGCTCTTCATGTATATCCAGTTTCTCTATGTAGAAAATGATTTCCTGCTCAAGGCGGTTAGGATCATATCCTTCGCTACCAAACACCTCAGTGACTGATCCTTTTATTTTAGCACGCACTCGCTCGATGCGCTTCGGATCAAGTACTTCAACCTCTTGCAATCCGTCCAGAATGCTTTTCGCGTATTGAGCGAGTTTATCCTCCAGTGTCTTTCCTTCCGTCTTTCTGAACTGGTCACAACTATCAATGGCTTCGTTCACCAGTTTTTGCACACTTAACCAAAGCGTGACATCCAGCTCTTCTTTGCCACCACCTTCTATCACATCGGGCGATTCAAGAGCGATAGCAAACAGCTGATCATAAGGAGCCATTACCCGGTCGGCCAGACTCTTCAGTTCCGCATAGTAGGCAGCAAACAATTCTTTATTGTACTTCTGCTTTACCTCCTGTTTCCCTGTTTTTTGATACTCGATGTTCAGGGTAACCTTCCCTCGTTCCAGTTTGTCGGCAACGGCATTACGCACTTCAATTTCTTTTTCAGAAAAAATACGTGGCAGCCGAAGGCTTAAGTCAAGAAATTTTGAATTAAGACTTTTTACTTCAACAGTGATTTGTACATCACCTGAATTAAGTACTGCCTGGCCGAAGCCGGTCATCGATTTGATCATTCCGGATAAAATTTGAGCGGCAAAGTTTTACAAAAAAAACCAAAGGAACTAATCGGATTTACTGTGTCGCTCAGTGTTAGAAATCAAATCCAAGGGTAAAATGGAAACGGGGATCTTTCACGGCATAGTTTTCTACCGGCCAGGCTACATCCAGCTTGATGTAATACCCCAGCATCAGCGTACGGAAACCACAGCCATAACTATACAACCATGGATTGAGGTATTCATTCACCTCTACCTTAATCGGACCTTGTTCTACCACCCGATTACGAACACTCTTTTCCGCATTGAAAGGAGCCGGACCCGACCAGCTTGTGCCAATGTCATAGAAGGCAGTAAGCTGCATATTACGGAAGAAGTTGGAGGCAATAGGGCCACCGGCCAAAGCACGAACGATGGGTAAACGAAGTTCTGCATTTCCAAGTAAAACATTGTTGCCATAAAGTGTGGCATAATCAAATCCGCGCAGGCTGGTAGCAAACTCAACAAACAATAAGTTTGAATTATAGCTCGTATTATTCACTAACGGATTGCCCACACCTTCTCTGTTGGTGCGGTTGCCCAGCCAGTTATCCATACCTCCCAACACATACTGTTTGGGGGCATTGCCAAAAAAAGAACCGGCATATCCACGCACAGCAAATACAATTTCCTTATAAATTTTCTGATAGTGGCGCACGTCAATCGATACTTGCGAGAAGCTGGCCTGGCTGTTGTTCAATCCTTCATAGTGAAGGAAGCTTGCTTTGCCGCGTGTACCTTCAATAATATTTAAGCCGGTAGTCAAACTATTATCATATACCAGCTCTGATTTAAATCCGGAGTAGAACTGTTGCTCCGCGGCTGCAAAAACAGGAGGCGTGGAAGGGTTGTAATCACTGCCTCTGTCCACAAAGCGAGTGAAGCCCACAAATGGTTTCACGGTGATACGGGTGCGCACAGAAAGAGGATACGATGCTCCGAATTCAATTTT
>JAHEZH010000235.1 GCA_023251155.1 Flammeovirgaceae bacterium
TTGTATCAGGACAAAGGGTGGTTCGAAAAAGCCTCTTCCTATTTTGAGGAGATGCGCTCGCTCAATTTAAAACGGTTTGGAAGAAGTAGTAACGAATATACGGCCACGCTTCAGCAGATCGCGGTTGCTTATCAGAACCGTGGAGCAATGGCCAATGCCGAACTGCTTTTTAATGAATTGGAATCCATTTATTTACTCGACAAAAATAACCTGGAATACCCCAACCTGAACTACCTGAAACTGATGAACAGTTTTTATACGCTTTACAAAAATCAGAACCTGATTGACAAAGCGGAAGGTAAGATCGCTCCCTTGTTACAACGACTGAATGGCTACGAACCCCAAACTCCTTCTTATTATAATCATGAATTTTCATTGAAGTTAGCCGAGCTGTATCTCGATCAGAAACGCTATACGGAAGCAGAAAAAATAATGACCGAAAAAATCACCGTACTCGAAAAAAAACAGGATGATCCCGCCCGGCTGAATCAGTATTATGACCTGGCAGGGTACCTCTATCTGGACCAAAACAATTCCGCTCGTGCGCTTCTCTATTTTGAAAAATCACTTCAGCAAAACAAAAAGCTTTTCAAAGCCAATAACCGGAACTTCGATGCGTATGCGCTGGCTTTATACCGTAAAGGAAGCGCTACAGAAAACACAGCGTATGCCAAGAGTATATTACTGTATGAAGAAGCACTATCCGTTTCGCGCGGGCAGCTGGCGAAAATTCATAGCGACTATCGTTTGGAATTCGCTGTGTCGTACATGGACTTGTTGTTACTGATTGGCAGTTCGTATACCGATCATCAACGCTATGCACAGGCAGAAAAACTGCTTACTGAAGCAATGGCATTATCCAATGATATTCTGGGTAAAGATAACTATGGTACAGTAATCTACCTGACGATGCTCACCCGGGTATACGAAGCAACAGCACAATGGGATAAGGCTACGCAACTCCAACAGCAGGCAAGCGAAATATTGCTCAACAGCATTGACAAGAATTTCTATGGATTTTCGGAGAAAGAGCGCCAGCAGTTTTATGATCAGCGCATCAGTTACAATTTTGAATATTATACCGACTATGCTTTGCGCAGAATAACTACAGCACCCTCACTTAGCGGATGGATTTACAACAACCGTATGGCCACCAAAGGCCTCCTGCTGCAATCCACTGAAAAAGTCCGCTTGCGCATCATGAACAGTGATGATACCGAACTGAAAAACAAGTTTATCGCATGGAAACTGAAGAAAAACAATCTCGCCCGAATGCTGAAGGTCGTAGCGTATGATCCGGAAGAACAAACAAGCAAAATACCTGAGCTTGAAAAGGAAATCAATGAGTTGGAGAAAGAGCTTTCTCAAAAATCAGAATTAATGGCTACAGTCACTACCATGAACTCGCGCTACAACTGGCAGCAGGTCCAGGAGAAACTAAGCGACCATCAAGCGGCTATCGAAATGATCCGGTTCAGAAAAAAAAGTGGCAACGCTCTGAGTGATACCATTCATTACGCCGCATTGATTCTGACCCGGCATTCACCGTACCCGGAATGGGTAGTACTTACGAACGGAAACGACATGGAAGGCAAGTACATTAACTACTATCGCAATGCCATTAAAAACAAACTGCCCGATCAAAGTTCGTATCCTGTATTCTGGAAAAAGATAGCCGATAAACTGGCTGAGCTTTCCGCTGGTGAACCCATAAAAACAATTTACTTCTCACCGGATGGAGTATATCATCTATTAAGCAGCAATACACTGTTCAATCCCGTAAGCGAAAAATACCTGATCGATGAAATCCATATTCAGCTCGTGGGAAGCACCAAGGACCTTATCACCAAAGTGTCTCCTGACAAGTTGCCTTCAAGCGCAGTACTTCTTGGGTTTCCTGATTACAATGCCTCACCCCGCGCAGATAGTATATCCTCATCGCTCTCCAGCCAGGAACGACCAGCATTGGATACCACGCAACGCTTCCTTGTAGGAGATCAGGTGACCACTTTACCCGGCACGCGCGAAGAAGTTAATCGTATTGAGAAAACGTTACTTCAGCAACGCATACCCGCGCTGAAATTACTGGGACCAAATGCATCGGAAGAGAACATAAAAGCAGTGAAAGATCCGGGTGTGTTACATATTGCTACCCACGGTTTTTTTATTCCTGATCTGCCTACCGTAAATGCAGATGTGAAAACTAATACTGCTGTGAGCCATGGTAATCCTTTACTCCGATCGGGGTTGCTTTTAGCCTATTGTCAATCCGCATTACGTAAAAACAAAACCATCGTTACCGCTGAAGATGGAATTCTTACTGCATATGAAGCCATGAATCTAAACCTGGATCAGACACAGTTACTTGTACTCTCGGCCTGCGAAACAGGATTGGGCACCATAAAGAACGGTGAGGGTGTTTATGGACTGCAGCGTGCATTTCAACAGGCGGGAGCGAAAACGATACTGATGTCCTTATGGGCAGTAGCCGATGAAGCGACTCAGCAATTGATGACTTCGTTTTATGACTATTGGCTGGTACAAAAACAAGGCAAACAGGAAGCATTTCGAAATGCCCAGAAAGAATTACAAAAACGATATCCAGAGCCCTACTACTGGGGAGCGTTTGTAATGATCGCCGGGGATTAAGAACCGGATTTCGTATTTTCAGCAAATTTTACTCAATATGAATTTGACAAAAGACGGTTTCAATCAGCCCCTTACCCGCAGAGCATTTGTAGGGTCAGCGGCTTCGCTCTTGGTACTTCCATCGCTTCAAAGTAAAGAAGCAATGGACGCACCGAAAGCACTCACGGTGCAGCAGGTGATTGACATCATTCTTAAAAATATTCCGGTACCACCGATACCCCATACAACCGACACGATCAAAACAGGATCACCCGATCAAATAGTGACAGGTATTGTCACCACGATGTTTACCACCATCCCGGTGATACGAAAAGCCATTGCCCTTAAGGCCAATTTCATCATTGCCCACGAGCCTACCTTTTATAACCATCTTGACGAAACTACGTGGCTCGAAAATGATAAGGTATGGAAATTCAAAACCGATTTACTTAAGAGAAATGGAATAGCCGTATGGCGGTTTCATGATTACTGGCATTCGCTCGAACCAGATGGCGTACTGATGGGAGTACTCACCGCATTGGGATGGGAAAAATACTATACTACCACTGCGCCATCCATCATCACGATTCCAACTTCCTCACTACAGGATGTGGTTAAACGATGCAAAGAAAAGTTAGGCATTAAGAACCTGAGAGTGATAGGCGATCTGTCTCAATCCTGCACCCGCATCGGTCTTATACCCGGAGCTTCCGGTGGTCGCGGTCAAATGCAACTGCTGCAAAACGAATCGCCGGATGTATTACTCATTGGCGAATCGCCCGAATGGGAAACCATCGAATACATGAGAGATGCACAGGAAGCAAAAACAAAACAAGCATTGATTGTATTGGGGCATTCGGTAAGTGAGGAGCCGGGAATGGAATATTTGGTTTCATGGCTTCAGCCAAAAGTACCCGGTATCACCGTGACCCACGTGAAGTCGCAAGATCCTTTTCAATGGCTGTAAACCATTCCGTATGTTACTTGCTGCAAGAAATAAAGCACCGAGTAGGTAGATAGCTGCCCTCCCGGACCATTGAGTGTATAATCACACCCGTGTGTAGCCCATGGTAACGTGAGCAGGTAATGGTTCACTCCTGCTGCTGTTAATTTTTTGCTCAAGCGAATGCTGTGTTCGTAGGCTACCAGCACATCATTCTGTCCATGAATCATCAGCGTAGGAGGGCTGTTTTTACCGGCGGCATGAACGGGCGAACTCGCTTCATAATTCTGAGGCACCTCTTCGTAGGTTCCTCCTAAAAAATCCTCCATCACTTTGCGCGAGTCCATCACCAATGGGTTGGAGGGCAATGAATACCCCCACACCATATCGGCAGGTCCATAAAAGCTAACTACTCCTTTGATGGAAGGATCGTTTAATTGATAAGCACTGATCAATGCAATCTGTGCACCGGCAGATCTGCCTAATAAAACAAACTGTGTGGTATCGATATTCAATGCATCACTATGCCCACGCAGGTAATCCATGGCCTCCTGTACATCTTCAGTAGGAGCAGGACTTTCATATTGAGGAGCGAGGCGATAATTAATAGACGCCACGTTATAGCCTTGTTTGGCCAGCTCACTATTCAGCTCGGGTAGCTGCTGACTATCCCCCGAAGCCCACGAACCGCCATGTATCACAATAACAACGGGTCTTCTCATTTTAAAAGTAGACGGATAAAAATCGAGCGTAAGTCCATTTGCCTTTGATGAATAGGTCAATGACTGAAATGGAATTTGCTTTGCGCCAATACCTGAAATCATTTTAAAGAACTGAAAAGGTCTGGGTGAAGAACCTGTTGAAACCTTTTCACCAAAATTAGCAGCCAATTCCTTCTGAAGTGAATTACTGATGGGCCACGCTCTCACTACCGGTGAAAGCAATAACAGCAACGCAAGAATGCTGAGTACATTTCCGGCTAACTGAAACTTCTGAGGAGCGATGCCCCAGACTAATAGTCCACCCGCAATGCCCATGAAGATCCACGGAAATTCAGAAACAAGAATGGAGGCAATCCAGAGGTGATAGCTGAATGCCTTAAAGACGCATAGCAACGAAAAAAGAAAAAGTAAAACAGTAAGAATGAAGCGGAGCATTAGTGAATATAAGAAGGTGTCATCACATATGTAATTACTAAGGCTGAAAGATTTGTCCTAAGAAAGAAATTACTGACCATCAACAGTTTGATCTTCTACCCATTGCATCGCCTCCTCCATGGTCTCCAGAAACACAAATTCCAATTCGTAAACACTGGTGAGCAGGTTTTGTATTCTTTCAAACTCTTCCTGTGTGACACTATTGCGCGGCTTTATCAAGGCCATTCGTTTTAATCCAAGCTGTTTCAGTTGCGGGTAGAATTCCTTTCTTACTTCATTCAGTTCCTGTTCATCGTTGGTCACTTTCGTGATATCAATTACCCAGTTAATCAGCCGGTAATCCTTCATGAAGCCAGCGATGAAGCGATACATTTCTCTAAACTCTTCCTTGGTTATGCTGCGTTTCCACTGAGCCACCATGGTATCCAGTCGTGGCTTGTAAATGACCTTCAGCATTTGATTATCTAACAGGTACTGGTCCTGTGCCAATTCCGGCATTTTCAGAGTGACCGTAAACGTAGTTCCTAAACCAGGCTGACTTTGCACTTCCACATTTCCTTCCAGTGCTTCGGTTTGCAGTTTCACCAGAAACAATCCAAGTCCTTTACCTTCGGTATGAGTATGAAAGCGCTTATATAATCCAAACAGTTTGTCTTTGAACCGGTTCAAGTCCATACCCAACCCATTGTCACGCACACTTATCTTTACAAAACCTCTCTCCACTGCAGATGTAATGACAATATGCGGGGTACGATCAGGTGAACGGTACTTAATGGCATTACTGATCAGATTATATAAAATACTGCTGATCATCGGGCGGATTGAAAGTATTTCAGCGGCTTCGCTAAAATCAATGGAGAAGGAAACCTGAAAATCACGAATCTGTTTTTCAAGTAGCGACCTGATGTTGTTGATTTCTTCCTCCAGCACTATTTTCTGTTTGATCTCCCCCACCGCACTCCGGATATCAATAATGCTTCCCAGGTCTTTGATGATCTGATCCAATGCATTCACCGAACGATTGATGTGACCAAAGGTATATTTGAATTCTTCTGGTGAAGAAGGACGCTCTAATATTCGAAGAAGTCCCATCAGGCTCGCTACTGGTGCACGCAGGTTATGCGATACAGAATAAGAGAACTGCATCAGGTCATTATTATGCCGGATGAGCTCCTGGTTAGTTTGTTCCAACTGATTATTCTTATTGACCAGTTCATGATTGAGCTGGAAATTTTCTTTCGCCAGCATTTCACGTTGCTGGCGGATGGTTTCATTGGCTTCCTGAAAAGAGCGGATCAGTACCTCGTTCTTGCCTTCATACTCTTCAAAAGATTTTTTTAAAAAGAAAGTACTTCCGGCCAGCATAAAAAAAGTGGCAATCACAATATAGTTCAGAAAGTAATAGTTGGGCGAAGTGAACCCCAGTTGATAAAAGCCTACACCAAACAGTTCATGCAGCTGATCATAAAACCCCAGGCAGCACAAATTAAACAGCAAAGCAATAATGAGATAGGTTCGTTCCTTCAGGTAAAAGAGAATAAGCGGAAAAATTCCGGCCGCCATTAAAAACAACCGAAACTCAAAATACTGAAGTTCTTCCAACTGACCCGGCACATCAAATTTATCTGCAATCGAATCGATGACACAGACCAGGCTCAGGAGAATCGACAATAATAAACGGCTGGCATTGGTCCAACCTAATTTATTAAATGCAATGGGTATCAAAAACGTAAAGGAAGAGATCAACGCAATACGCACCGGAATGATCCATCCAAAAAAAACAAAAGCGCCAAGAAAAACAATTAACGTAAACAGTGCCAGAATAGCGCTTACCCGGTTACAAAGAATAGTATGCCTGTTTTGCTGCCAGCCAGCATCCAGATTCACTCCAATTTGACTCAATTCATACCACATTGTAAAGGCTACTATTTCAGCACGCCCAAATTAGACAAATTCAACTGCAATCCACGAAATGAAAATTCAAAAAACAAGCGCATACGAAGCGGGAACGAGACGTCATCATGTTGGAAGGAGTAGTATCCGCGCTGGTCTTTTTTAATTCCTGAAAAAGAATATGAGCATGGATGAGAATAATAGCTGTACTGAAGAAATTCAGGTACATCGCTATTGCGATCCCTGTTTCATGTCCTTCATCACCATTTGAAGTGCTTCCATTGGTCTTGTAAAACTCTTCTTATTTTCAAAAATGGCAGCAACCCCAAAAGCCATCAGTGCGCAGACAAAAACGACGATCGCTCCGGTCTGATTTTCTATCCATCCACCAGGTACCCACAGTTTGAATACAGTTGCCGCCAGTATCAGGCAAGTGACGGGGATACCTACCCAATCAAATCTCCTTTTGAAGTGAAAAAACTCCCTGAGAAGCACATATTGCTTCTGCACATTATCATACATGCTCTCTGCTGCGAAATGATTGTCTTGCTGGGCCATGCGACTATATTTTCTTATCAATACCGTAGTAAAAGGAAGGTATAAAATAATTCCTGTCAGGGAGATTAACACCGTTTCCCAATCTCCCCAGAAGCGAAAGACTAAATGAGTGAAAGAGGCGTAGACCGCCAACTGCCAGAAGTAAGCACTCCAGAAGTAAGCAAAAACCCGATTCCGTTCTCTCTTTACGCGAGGTACAATCATCCGTTTTACACTGTCCTCATTTAAAGCCAGGCTTTCCCTGCTTTGTTCTTTGCCGAGCGAC
>JAHEZH010000012.1:0-2387 GCA_023251155.1 Flammeovirgaceae bacterium
AGACAAACATAATAAAAGATTGTAAATCAAACTATTGTGATCTTGAAATTATTTGAAAATGCCGTTCAATCGTTTCCCCGCTATCGTCGACCAGGGTAAGTACGTGCTTTCCTTCACCAGGAATAAGGCCTAATTGATGCGATTTTCGCGTAAAACCGATGAATTTACCATCCAGGTGCCAGTACACGGTCGTGCTGTTGTTGCGGTGGGCTACCTGAAAAACCGCACTTCCCGGGCTGCCATCCAGTTCGCGGGGAATAAAAATTTTTGAACCGGGCTTGGGATAAATCAGGTCCATGGCCAGCAATGAGGTGGGGTTGGTGCAGTCTTTCCGATAAGGTGGCAGTGGTTGATATGTAATGTTGCGGGGTTTGAAATAATACTCCTGCACCGGTGGCAATACAAACCATCCCACCGAATTCATCTGATCTACTGATTCGCAATCACTGTTTACCTGGTATTTATTGTCCCTGGACAGGTGCACTTTCTTATGATAAGGACAGGGAGCGGTTTCCAACCCTTTACGCGTCACCCACATGATTTCGGTCTCGTTGCATAATGGTGTAGCCCGGTGGCCGCTGCGTGAGCAGATGGTAATCGGACTCAACTCTTCTTTTGGCATCTGAAACCAGGCATTGCCAGGCAGCTGTGAAAAGATGTCGAACATAATGGGTGCCGCAGTCTCTGTTCCTGTGAGGCCTGGTCTTCCTTCCCCGTCGGCATTGCCCACCCATACCCCTACGGCATACTCGGCATTCACGCCTACTGCCCAACCATCGCGAAACCCAAAGCTGGTTCCTGTTTTCCAGGCAATCTTCTTGGTGTTGTTAAAGTACTTCCATCCGCTTTCTTCCCCGGGTCGGTATACTTCTTTGAGCGCTTCGAACGTAAGCCAGATGGCAGCGGCAGAAAGATGCGATGTGTTTTCCAGTTTAGCTTCCGGTTCTTCCAAAGGGTTGATCATGGTATACAGCGGAGAATGAAAATCACTTTTATCGTAACGGTTCTTGCCCGGATGTGTGTTATAATTATTGAGTGTTCGGGCCATGGACGCATACGCACCCGTGATGTCCCACAGTGTTCCTTCTGCTCCGCCTAATACCAGGGACAACCCATAATGATCAGCAGGCTGGGTTAAGGTTTTTAATCCGATGTTCTTTAGTACTTCATAGAAGCGTTCGTAGCGATAAGTGCGTAGCTCATGCACTGCAGGAATGTTGAGCGAGCGAATCAGTGCTTTGTCGGCAGGCACAGCACCATCGTATTCATGGGTAAAGTTTTTAGGTGAGAAGCCATTGATAATCGTGGGCACATCCTGTTGCAGGGTACGTGGAAGCATCTTGCCATCATCGAGCATGGCGGCAAACAGAAATGGTTTTAATATACTACCCGTGCTGCGCGGAGCGCGAATCACATCCACACGTTCGCCATGCTGGCTTCCCGATTCGGTGTTACCCACATAGGCAATCACTTTTCCCGTCTTCACTTCCACTACTAATGCTGCCGCATTGAAGATCTGGTTCCCTTTTAATGCGTGCTGGTGATCGCTGATAATTTGCGTGACTCGCGCCTGCAGCGGCAGATCAAGTGTGGATTGAATTTTTTGCTGGGCGTATCCTTCTCTGGCCGCACGGTCCAGTAAATGAGAAGCCATACGTGGAAGAGGGAAGGGCTGATCGGGAACCGGTTCTGTCAATGCGAGCTGGCAGGTAACTTCATCCATCTTGCCGGCTTCCCTCAATCGTTTCAGCAAGCGATCGCGTTTTGATTTCAGTACTTCGCGATTGCGTGCCAGGTGAATCAGTGAAGGGTTATTCGGCAACACCGCCAGTAATGCCGCCTCTGACCAGCTCAACTCTTTCTGATCACGGCCAAAGTAACGCCAGCAGGCCGCTTCAATACCTACTACGTTTCCACCGAAGGGAGCATGCGCTGCGTAGAGTGAAAGAATCTCCTGTTTGCTGTACCTGATTTCGAGGCGTGTGGCTAAAATGATTTCAATGACTTTGTTGAATACGTTGCGCGATCTGTTCTTGCGCGAAAGCCGGATCACCTGCATGGACAGCGTACTTCCACCGCTGATCACCCGGCCTGATTTGATGTTTTGCCTGACGGCACGACCCAATGAAATAAGATCTACACCGGGATGATTCCAGAAACGTTTGTCTTCAAACAGCACAATCGTTTCCGCAAACTTGGTGGGAATACTATCCTGCTCCGGAAAGCGCCACTGCCCATCAGAAGCAATGGAGGCATTGAGAAGGTGGCCACTGCGGTCTTCCAGCACGGTGGAGTAGGGGTCTTTAAAGAGAACGGAGGGCAAGCAGAAGAAATAGATAATCAAGGCTACTGCAGAGATAGCGATGATGATGATTTTCTTTCTGGTC
>JAHEZH010000012.1:2397-57797 GCA_023251155.1 Flammeovirgaceae bacterium
TTCTGCAAATTGCGCAGATAAACGCAGATAATAAATTAGTGATGAACGGAAAATGAACAGATCAGGGAGTGGAAAATCGGTGCTGCCAGATCATGGAGAAATGTGTTTCCCGCAGATAAACGCAGATGTCTTTCTGTGCTGATCCCTGCGCCTACACACGAGGAGCTGTGGAAAACAACGTTACACTCGCTTCCGTGCATTCCGGTCATACCACTCCTTCTCCGATGGAGTGCGAACTTCAAATGGTGTGCCTACATGTTCGCTGATTTTTTCCTGCGCGCGTCTGATGGCGCTTGATACCATGCGGTGTTCCACACACTCATCGTCTTTTAATCCCATCTTCTCCATCAACGGTATCAGATTACCACTGTCAAAAATCTGCATCAGCGGCCCATCAATAGAAAGGTAAAACGTGAAGACAGGTGCTTGAGTCAGCGCGAATAACGCTTCTGTTAGTTTTTGCTCCGGTTCTGGTAGCGGGTAATGACTTTCAAACAGGAAATGAATTTTCATCTTCTCCAGCAGCGATGATTTCAGGATTGGCTCTGCCTCAAAAGCATTCACGCAGAAAATGACTTTCGATTGGTACGCACTGTTAGCCACCGTTTCCGGATTCAACTCATAACAGGGAATGCCCTGTGCGCTAAGATAAGTGAAGAGTCGCTTTTTCGATTCATCGAAGTAGCAGACTATTATTGGTATCTCTCCCTGTGTGATGATGCGCATGGCATCGGTAGCCATTCCTCTCCATGCATAGTTGCTGGTCTTCCACACCTTATCCGTTATTCTGAAGGAAGGCGATTTTTTAAAGAAGTTAAACATATACAGTAAAGATAATGAGCAGCGGTCCGGCAGAAAAAGGGTATACCCGGATTTGTTAATGAAAAATTACTCACGCGATGGTTAATAAATAATAACGTAATACTGTGGTAATTCATTGGTGAAAGGCGCACCGTTATTTTGTGCGCAGATTATACAAGGACGTTGGAAGCAATATCCGGCGTGTAATCGATAAAGTGATGAGTGTAACTGGTTTTGAGAATCAGCCGCACTCACCACTATTTAAAAACTCTTCCATCAACCATCCCCCTATGAAAAGAAAACTACACGTTGTCTTCCTGTTTCTTTTTTCCATCGCGTTCTGTTCGCTGCAGGTAGCTGCCCAAAATACGCAGGCTACTATTTCCGGTACCATAGCAGACAAGCAAAATACATTGCTTGTTGGTGCTACGGTACAGGTGAAAAATGAATCAACCGGATTTTCGACCAGCACACTGACTAACACCAAAGGCGAATACTTGTTTAAGGAGTTGCCGCTGGGTGGTCCTTATACCGTTATTGTTACCTACATCGGGTACGGCGAACAAAAGCAAACCGGCTATGTACTTCACCAGGGCGATGCCATTCGTGTGAAGATCAGTCTGGAAGAGGCGGGCCAGACCTTGGAAACAGTGCAGGTGAATGCCACGAGTTTAAAGAACCAGGTGGAAAACCTGGGTGCCTCTACTTCGATCTCCGCACGTGATATCAACCGCCTTCCGGTAAACGGACGTAACTTTACTTCGCTGATGGATCTGAATCCATTGAGCAGAGGAGGAAATATTTCCGGCCAGTTAGGTTCTTCTACCAACTACACCATTGATGGTATGAATGCCAAGAACCCGACCTCTGCCGGTGCTACTACCAGCCGAAGCGGTGCACCTTATTCGATCTCTATGGAAGCCGTAAGAGAGTTTCAGGTGGTCACCAATCAATACGATGTTACGTATGGAAGAAGCGGTGGTGGTACGATCAGTGCAGTAACCAAATCCGGTACGAACCAACTGAGCGGAAGTGCATTTATCTATAGCAGGGCCGATTGGCTGTCGAGCAAGTATGATATTCGTGGAAACAAGCAGAATAATAAATTTTCTACGAACCAATTTGGATTTTCATTGGGTGGACCCATTATCAAAGACAAGCTTCATTTCTTTGTGGCGTGGGATCATCAGGAAGACAGCCGGCCGTTGGTAATTGCCGACATCAAAAGCCCGGTGGATGAAAACCGTTTCAACGTTACGCAGGCTACACTCGATCGATTCGTGAATATCGCCCGTGCACAGTATGGTGTGGCCGATGCTCCTCAGTTCGGAAGCTTTGACAAAAGACGTGGCTCTGATGCCGTGTTTGGTCGTATCGACTGGCAGATCAACAAAAATAATTTGCTTACGATTCGTGACAACTATACCAGCGATAGAAACAAGCTGGGGTTAGCAGATAATACCACCATCAATGCCTTCGAGTCGTACGGAAATGATTACAACGCAGATAACAGCCTTTTGGCTTCCCTGCGTACTTCGCTCAACTCACGCCTTACCAACGAGTTGAAAGTGCAACACTTGTACACCCGCCAGAAGAGTAGCCCGAATGATCAGTTGCCGGAAGCCAATATTCCCAGAGCAATTGTGGAAAACATCAGCTCTACGTTAAGTGACGGTAGTTCACGTGCTACCAACATACAGATGGGTGGCCACCGCTTTGCACAGGAAAGCTTTCGAAACAATGTGGTGCAGATGGTAGATAACCTGTACTTCAATACCGATAAAATTGACTTTACGTTTGGTGTTGACCTGATGTATACGCACTCGCATTCCGTGTATGGTAGTGAGGTGAATGGCCGGTTCCATTACACCGTAGATGCCGCTGCCGGAAAAACAGCATTGGATAAATTTGAAGCATTGCAACCGTACCGCTTCTACCGTGAAGTTCCTTTGATGGACGACTGGGGTGTGGATGGAAATATCTTCAACGCCGGAGCGTATGCGCAGATGAAAACCACACTGGCTCCCGGTCTGGATATGACGGCTGGCTTGCGTTACGACTATGGCTTCTATCCGAAGTCACCATTGAATCAGACACTCTATGATGAGTTAAAAATCCGTACGGATCATAAATTAAAATCTTCGGTCATACAACCCCGTTTGCAGTTTACGTGGGATGTAAATGAAAATCATACCGACATCTTCCGTCTTGGCGGTGGTATCTTTGCTTCCGACATCAACAACTATGTGCTGATCAACAACCTTACTTTTGATGGCAAGCATCTGGCTACTGTAGATGTTCGCGCTCCGAATATACCTACACCTAACTTTGCGGCCTACCGAAATGACTACTCCAGCATTCCCAACCTGGCAGCATTCCAGTTGCCAACAATCAATACCAATGGCCCTGATGCACGTGTGCCGGTGATCTACAAAGCAAACGCATCGTACAACCGTTATCTTACCGAAAACCTGAAAGTGGGTATTACCGGATATGCCACACTGGGTCGTCATAACTATACCTATGTGGATCGCAACATGGTCGATGATCCTTACTTCCGTCTTGCCCAGGAAGACAACCGTGGAGTATATGTACCACTCGCTTCCATGCCCGCTAACGGAGCCGGTGACTGGTTGCAGGGACGCAAGAGCACCAAGTTCGGTCGTGTGCTGGAGCTGGTGAGCGAGGGAAGGATCAATCAGTTTGCTGTGGTAGCCGATGCCACTTATCAGTACTTCAAAGACGGGGTGATTACGGCGAGCTATACCTGGAACGATACCAAAGACAATACTTCGTTTAATGGTAACGTGGCGAACACGGCTACGCTTTCATTGCCCGTGAAAGATGATCCGCGTAACCTGAGTGTTATGACGTATTCGGATAACCAGTTTCGTAACAAAGTGGTGGTCTACGGTTCTTCTCCTTCCTTCCATGGCCTGGTATTCGGTGTACGCTATTCGGGTATTGGTGGCACACGTTATTCATTGCTATCCGGTGCGAACAGCAATGCCGACTTTGTATCTGGTACGAACGACCTTGCTTACATCTTCGATCGAAACAGTGCGAATGTTCCGGAAAATGTGAGAACAGGATTGCAGGCGGTGATTGATAACCCCAACGCAAGCCAGAGCGTGAAAGATTACATCAATAAGTACTCCGGTAAAATCGCTGAGCGCAACGGAGGTATTAATGGGTTCTACGGTGTGGTGGATGTAAGAGCCTCTTACAAACTCAAGTTATATAAAACACAAAGCCTTGAGTTTTCTGCCGATATCTTTAACGTAGCTAACTTCCTGAACAAGGAATGGGGTAGAAATGAATCACTGGGGTCACAGGCATTGTATGCGCTAGGAATACCCGCTGCTAATGGTAATCCTGCGGTGGCCGGCTTTGATAAGGCGAACCAGAAATTTGTGTATCGGGTAAATACCGCAGGTGTAGTTACCCCTTCCGGTAATCCGTACCAGATTCAGTTGGGTCTTCGTTACAGCTTCTAATTTGAAATAATGAAGCACTTCTTTTTCTTCTTACTGTTGTGCCCGGGCCTGCTCATGGCCCAGGCACAACTTGATAAACAAGGACACCGGGGAAGCCGTGGGCTGATGCCTGAGAACACCGTGCCCGCAATGATCAAGGCATTGCAACTTGGTGTGACTACGCTTGAACTCGATGTGGTCATCTCTAAAGACAAACACGTACTGGTATCGCACGATACGTACATGTCAGCAGAAATTTCGCGCAAGCCGGATGGTACAGATGTAACGCCCGATGAAGCAAAGCAGATTAATCTCTATCAAATGCCTTATGCGGAGATTAAAACGTATGATGTTGGCAGTAAGCCACACGCCGGCTTTCCACAGCAGAAAAAGAGGAAAGCGTACAAACCACTGCTTTCAGAGTTGATCGATTCGGTCGAGCTGTATGTGAAGAAAAATAAACTGCCCAAGCCATCGTATAATATTGAAATCAAATCGCAACCCACTGGTGACCATATATCGCATCCGGAACCACAGGAGTTTGCTGACCTGGTAATGTCTGTTCTTAAAAGTAAGAAGCTTGGTAAACGATTAACGATTCAGTCATTCGATGTGCGTTCCTTGAAAGTGATGCATGAAAAATACCCGGAGGTTACATTGTCTTATCTCACAGCCAATACAAAATCACTGTCCGATAACTTAGCTACACTGGGATTTATTCCACCCGTATATAGTCCTTACTATAAAACCGTTACCGCAGAAACGGTAAAACAATGCCATGATCAGAGGATGAAAATTGTACCATGGACAGTGAACACGAAAGAAGAGATCAACCAACTGATCGCATTGGGTGTGGATGGAATTATTACTGACTATCCGGATTTGTTTTAACCGATAAGTGATATAAATGACAAAGGCGACCAGCGATGGTCGCCTTTGTTATATGACAGTAATTTTTTTAGGTGAATTTTTTATTATAGTGATTAATGCTGCTTGACATCCTTGTATTGCCACAGCACGTTGATGATTTTCCAGGTGCCGTTCAATTTTACGATGTGCATGTAATCAATCCAGTCATCAGCAATGAGTTTGACCGAAGCGGTTCTCTCGGAGACATCCAGCAACTTCACTTCCTTTTTAGGTGAGGCCGGAAACTGATCTCCTTTCTTATTGTAACTTTCGGCAAGCAATACCATCGACTCGGTAGAAGTTTCACGGACATAATCTTTGCCCGTGGCTTTATCTTTCCAGAAGGTACGCTTCACCATTCGCGGGTGTAAGGCACGCTCCATTTGCGATGGATTAGGTGTGTGCTGTGATTCGATGTAATCCAAAGCAGCCTGCCGGATTGCCAACGTATCTTGTTTGGTTTGTGCGGACAGTGAGAAGCTTACGATGCAGGAGAAAAGGAAAATAATACAAAACTTCATGTACATATCTGGGGTTGATGGTTCATCGCATTTACGTAACAGCACACCTTAAGGTTGTATTCACAATGCTTTCCTGCTGGTACTTTTAAATTTATTAATCTAAAAGTTTTTCCGTTTTTGTTAAGAATTTATCTATCGCTTCTTTTATATCTATCGCAGATTTTTATATCCCTTGTTTGAATTAATTTGAAATTAACAACATAAAAATCCGTTGACGGAGAAAACAATGCAGAACCGTAGTGAAGATTGTTGTACCCAAAATGACATTACGTACTTTTGATGTGTTCTTTACCTGTTATTGCTTACTCTAATTCTACTTCAAGCCCATTTTTTTGAAAGCTTTCGATTAAATAATTAAAACTGTCTGATAGTACTTCTCTGATTTGCTCCGAGTTTTTGAGTATTACTTTCGCGCCCTTTTCAACTGTCTTTTTGTTTTTGACATGCATAAATATTTCTGAAAAACAATCAATACATCCATAAGAGTCTTGTCCAAAGTAACCACGATAGCCAAAAAATGTCTCCCCTAATAAACAATAGAAATCCAAGCCTGTATTGACCTGATTTCCATCAATTATATAGTTGAACGATTTTATTGTCTTATCAGGAAGCCCTGTCCATGATAAACAAGCTTTTAACCATTCTCTTTTTTCTCTTATTGAAAGTGATCTCCAGTCTAGTTTTGATTTGCCTAATCTCCAATGATCAAGAATGTCCTCTCTTGAAATTTCTTGTTTTTTAATTTTCATATGGAAGCATACATTTTCCATCAGTTATTAAATATACAACCTGAACACAGATTTTATGTGACTTAGTCTGAAAACAAAAAGAGGAGCAAGCGCCCCTCTTTTTGTTTCACGGATGTTTTTTATACAACATCCAGTAGCTAACATCTAACTTCCGGCATCCACTTACTGATTCACCGGTTTCACTACTTCAATCACTTGTCCCTTTTTGCGGGTGTACACGGCGTGGTCATACATGGCTTCACAACTTACTGCGGGCAGATAGTATTTACCGGCGTAGCTGGCAGTAAGCAAGACCCGGAATGTTTTGCTTTGGTTAGGACCAAGATCAAAGTAAGAATAAACCCGGTCATCGCGGATGTCCTGGTAGGTTGGTTTATCTCCGGTCAATCGGTCTTCGGTTCCTTCCAGTCGCAGGTTGTTGATCTCCCATCCTGACGGGAAGACCTGATTCAATGCCAGGTTCTTATAGGCGCCCCGTAGCCCAGGGTTGCTGATGCGCACGCTGGCCACAAACTCTTTGCCCTGCTCCAGTGTGGTCGGATCCAGTGGATTACCATCGGTATCCATGTACGATGCGGAGAGAACCAAATTGTTTTCGGCATCTTCTTCAGCACCACGGGCAGGAGTGCCTTCAGTGATCACGCGTACAAACAAGGTTCCTTTTGTTTCACTCACCAGTTTCAGGCTGCCTGCTTTTACTCCATCG
Organism: Flammeovirgaceae bacterium; assembly: GCA_023251155.1. GTDB lineage: Bacteria > Bacteroidota > Bacteroidia > Cytophagales > Cyclobacteriaceae > ELB16-189. The sequence continues at coordinate 9,560 of JAHEZH010000012.1, forward strand.
ACAGGTAATTGTACTTGTGCAAATGGGAGCTTGGTACTTGCCGATACTTCTTTGCCATTATAAGTGTACGTGAATTTCAATTCACCTTTTTGTTCATTCGCTGCAAAAGCCCCCACTGATTTTAAACACCAGGCGGTAGATTGAGTACTCATCCAGTATTGTGAGTTGCTCAATGCCGCAGAGATGTCTTTCAGTAATTCAAAGCCTTTAGTTTTGTCACCCACTAACAAAAGGGTTTCGAGTATAATGGCTTTATCACGAATGTCCGATCCATAGGAGTAGGCCATCTCCTGGTACGGCTTCACTTGTACCGGCAGTTTTGCAATCAAAGCTTTAGCTGCTTCGATTTGTCCGGCTTTCGCATAAGCTGCGGCCAGCATCCATGCCGCTGTTGCAGGAAGGCTTGCCTGTTCTCTCAACCGGTTCATTGCACCCAGTTCAGATTCACCGGCAAGTGCCAGTGTGTACAGGCGATAAGCCTGGATCAGTTCGCTGCTGTACTGCTCCTGGTGCTTGCGCCAGCTTTGCGCTTTGTTCTTCTGGTATTTCTTCCATCGCTTGATCATGTCATGTGGCACGAGGTATCCTTTGGCTTCGGCTTCCACCAGGAAATGCCCCGCATAGGTAGTTCCCCAACTGTCTGAGTTTTCTTCACCGGGCCAGTAGCCAAAGCCGCCATCGCGCTGGATGAATGATTTCAGTCTTTCAATACCTGCTTTTATATTTCGTTGCGTGATTTTCTTTTCATCTTCCGACAATGTTTTTACCTGATCCAGGTAAAGCTGCGGGAATACCGAAGAAGTAGTCTGTTCGATGCATCCATACGGATATTGAATCAGGTACTTCAGGCGTTGCCCCAGATTGACAGGAGGAAGGCTTGACACTTCCAGCACCGATGAGTTGGTTCCGGCGATACCAAAAGGGGTCACGGCGCTACTCCATGTTTTTCCTGATTCCAGTAATGCATCCGTCACTTTGGTTACTGACGTATTCGGATTGCGTATTTCAATCTCGATCACATCAGTGGCTTTATAACTGCCTGAACTGGCGGTGACTTCTATCCTGGCAACACCTGTTTGTGCTTTTACCGCCAGATCAAAATTCACGGTCATATCGCTGCCGCTCATTGTTACGGATTGGGTATCGCCATTAGGCAATGTGACCGGTCCGGAAACTTTCACGGATAGTTTTACATTTTTAATGCTCTTCTCCATGGTGAATAAAGTCACGGGTAGTTTCACTGTTTCTTCCGGACCAAGTACACGTGGCAAGGTTGCCAGTATCATCAGCGGCTTGCGTACCGGAGTGGCTTTGTCGGCTTTACCATACGCGCCTTCGTATCCGGCTACCACCATCGTTTTTACTGAACCCACGTACTGTGGCATTATGAACTTCAGTTCCTGGCTTCCGCCACTTAATGTAAACGGCCCAAAGAATTTCACTACCGGTTTGAAACGGTTGGCTTTGGCATCGTCTTCTTTTGCTGTTTCAAATTCCGATCCACCAATAGCCAGCAAGCGTTCCAGTCTTCCGCCAAAGGCACCCATCACCTGGTCGTAGAGATCCCATGTTTTTACACCCAGTGCCTCACGTGCGTAGAAGCGGTTCCAGGCATCAGGAGTTTTATAACGGGTCAGGTCCAACAGGCCTTCATCGACCACGGCCAATGTATACGTCATCTTGCGACCTTCTTTTTCGGATACTTTTATTTTCACTTCTTCACCCGGCTCCAGTACATCCGGCATGGTAATCACCGGTTCGAGATGTGTGCCCGGATCTTCTACCTGAATAGGTATGACACCGTACAGGCGTATCGGCAGGTCATTGATGGCCTGTGCATGGGGTTGTAGCAGCGTGATGTTGACGAACACATTAGGGGTCATGTCCTTCGTGACGCTGAAGCTGAATGCGTTGTCGCCCTTTTGTGTTTCCAGCCAATGCGTTTCAATCACGCGGCTACCGCTTTCAATACTGATCAACGCTCTTCCCTGTCCGCTGCCGGGAATTACCAGGTTCGCTTTTTCACCAATGTTATAGGCTGGCTTATCCGATGAGAATGAGAGCATGGTGGCACCCTGCGATTCGTTGCGCGCACGGCCTGCCCATCCCGGCCAGTCGATATACACTACTTTGGCGGTACTGTGGCCCGATACCGGATCGTATGCTTTCACCAGGAAACGTCCCCATTCCGGATAGTTCACTTTAAAGTTCCAGCTGCCTTTTCCATTCAGCGTTTTAATCTTGCCGGAAGCAACAGGCTGTGAATAGCTGCCCGACATAAAGTTGACGGACGATTCCTCCGAGCCATCCCACCACCAGCGCCATTCGATTTTATACAACGTAAGTTCCACACCATCGCGCGATACGGGGTTGCCGTCCGCATCTACGGTGACAACATCTACACGGTGTGTGGTATCGGTGAGCAGCATGCCTCGTGCTTTATCACCTTTCGGCAGACGAATACCAGTAAATGAAGTATATGGATAGAAAGGAATGCTGAACTGATCGATGCTGAAGTTTCCACTTTCTTCAAAAGCTTTACCCCGGAAGATCGCATTCAGCTTACCCGGTGCATCACCGGAAACAACCAACGAAGCATTCACTATAGCATGACCGTTTTCATCTACCTGCCCATCAAAGACCTGCTGTGTTTCGCTGGTGAAGTTGCGGGTAGGATCATCAAATACATATTCCGAATACTTATCAAATTTCGTTTCCGCTTTGGCTAGTACCACTTCAAACTGGGCGGTCAGGTTTTTTCCCGGTGCGCCGTGCAGCCAGTTGATCTGCAAATCGCCCGATACATTATTGTTGCCTTTGCCTGCCGTAATCTTATCGACACCAAAATCGAGGTTGATCTTTAGGCGGTTAGGCTTCACCATTTCAATCTTGATCGGCTGTGTAAATTCGGCTCCGCCTACTTTTACGCGCCCTGTCCAGTTACCGGTAGGCGCATCCGATGCCGTAACGGTAGTGAAATTATAGAATCCATTCTCTGAAGAAGAACGCACCAGGCGATTGACTATCTGCCCTTGCGGATTCTGAAGTTCGAACACCACGGGATGTGCTGCGGGAAGCAGTTTCAGTTTGTCTTCCAATATAAAGGTGAGGTACAAGGAATCGCCCGGCCGCCATACGCCACGCTCGCCATACATAAATCCTTTCAGCCCTTTATTGACATACTCACCACCCACGTTAAAGTTACTGAGCGATAACGACTCGCCGTCCTGAAGTTTAAGATAGCCACGCTGTGCCCCATTCCTGGCAATCAATACAAAAGGAGCACGCTTGGTGCTGATTGTAGCTTTACCATCGCCATCCGTAGTAGCCGTACCGATTAGCTGCTCCTGGAAATCATACAACTCCAGTTGCACAGCAGAGACAGGGCTCGTTGTTTTCAGATCAGTAGCCACAATCAATGTGTTGCCATCACCACCCCGTTTGGCAATCAATCCAAGATCAGAAGCGATCACATTGCGTTTGATGTTACGGCTGCCGGTGTAGTAAGACGAGTGACATGGATTGTCACGCTCTTCCCAATTGTAGTCTTCATAATAATATTCATCGTACGAATCCCAGTAGCTGTTTTCAGCATTACCATCCTCATTCCATTCTTCCTGTTCGAACGCCTGCATGCCTCCCTCCGGTTCACCCGGGTCAGTGCCTTCATCGCACGTGAACGCAGCATATGCTTTTTTGAAACCAATGCGCACCTGGTAGATCGCACCCGGCTCCGCATTGATCAACGTAGCCAGGTCAAGGGTGTAGCGATTCCACTTGCCCAGATCCGTGACACCGGAAGTTTCCAGTGAAATGGTTTTCTTCAGCAGGGGCCGGCCAACACGGTAGAGTTCCTGATTGCCGTCCATGTCATTCACTTGCAGAAACTGCATGACATTGCTTTCAAATATTTTGATGATCTGAACGTCTACCGATTTCAGATTCACGGCTTCAAACGGCATCACCAATCCATCACTGCTTGGCAGAATGGTTCCTTTACCCGTAAAACGAACCGCAGGGTTGAGCTGCTCGAAGGCGACATCAAATGATGTTCCTTCCTTCATGCGATAGTCCAGCACATTTTTAATGCCTGCCTCGATGGTTAATTTCCGGGAGCCCGTCTGGCGGACCGGAGGGAACACGCGTACTTCGTTGTCTTTGATTTCAAAATCAAGATCAGGTAGTTCGCTAATGGTGATCAGCCCTTCCAGGTTCTGCGATTCATTGAGCGGATCAGAAAACTGGAGGATCACGACCTGCGAGTTACCTGATTCTACCCGCACGTTGGTTACTTTGAAATCGCCCAGTGCGGGAATCTCCACTTCCTGATCGGTGGAATGCTTTACACCAAGAGCGGTACCATCGGCATCCAGCTTGACGGTACTGGCTTTCTCGGTGCGTTTTACATTTTCTACAATGAACGCATGTTGTTTGCCTTCGGCCGTGTGGGTCCACTTTACGGAGAGCGTAGTGCCTTCCTGGCTGGCCGTCAGTATTTTTTCGATGGCTTCATTGGAAGCAAAGTCAGCGGTATTCACCGTGCCTTCAATCATTTGCCGTGTAAGTTCGGTCTTCACATACGGCTTTATGTTTTGAACCGTCACCTCAAAGTTTTGCGGAATCACCTGGAAGGTGTAGGTGAAGGTGCGCAGGTCAGAGGGCAGATCGTTCACCAGTTTGGAAAGAAAGAAGTCGGTTTGATACACCTGGCCGGAAAGCAGACGCGTATCCGGTTTGAATTCTACTGTTTTTCTATCCAGCCACACGGCCTTGCCGGGAATAGAGGGACTGAACTCGAAGAGCTTGGCGGAAGCTTCCTGCCCGATCTCCAGCGAGTCAACGGCATCTTCGGCCAGAATAATACGGATGGCCGTTCCCGAACTGACGATACCTGCCGTATAGCTGGAGATGTATTCTCCAAAAGCAGGGTTGATGCCCACCGGAGTGAGGGACTTACTTTTTGCATGTTGAAAATAGAATACGGCAAAGACAACGATAGCCAGCGCAGCTGCACCGATGCCAATCTTCTTCCAGGGTAGGTTGTTCATAGAATGAGTATCATTTTTGAAAGGGGAGCGGAATGTCGGCAGATTTTACCAACCGACAAAGCATACAAAGCTAAAAGGTTTTTAGCTGCCGGTTGCAAGTAGGAAGTGAAGGTTAATCGGAAATTTTATCACCTACGAACAATGACCATCAGAGTCTAATTCCAATGAGTAGACAACTGCATAAACAACCTTCTTCAGGCTATTTTTTTCTCAGTGTAATCAATTCTGATTTTTTAGCAATCATTCGGCTATAAAATTCTTTCAGGTTAGGATATTCGTGAGGCTGAAAAAGCTCCTGATTAATTTGTAACCGACTATTAAAAATAATTTGGTTTTCCATGGCTTTAATATTAGTTGAATACCGGGCTGCATTTCCAGGCAGTGTTAATAGTTTACTTTCAGGCAGTTCATCGATTTGATATTCATTGGGGATAGTAAAATTCACCGTGATATAAATATCTATCAGTTCAGGAAAGTCAATGGGATATTCTCTGGTGGAAGCAGTGAAGGGGTTATTTTCAGAATGATAAAAAATATGAGGTTTTAAATATATCCGGTCGGCTGCAACGTCAGCATATTTTTCGAGTGTGGCTTTGTAGGTTTCAATCAAAGGTTTTTCAATGTCATTTGAATTCAATACTTCATCAACATTAAGTGTTTTGTAGGTGCTACCAAAAATAACCTCTTTGAACTCTTTTTGTTTTGTTTCACTGGTATCCTTTCTGGCGTGGAATGCGGCATAGTCATACCTTGATACCTTAACCGTTCCAGTGAGATCCCCGTTTTCCTGAAGAAGAAGATTCGAAGTAATGTATACTTTGTTTCTTTGAGTAGGTTCCAAAGGAATCCATCCATATTCTTTTAAAGAAACAAGAAATCCCTTGTGATTATAACATTTTTCAGGAAGCACATCAAAGGGTAGGAATTTTTCTGTAGCATCCAGAAAATATTCTTTTCCATTTAACTGTATATAACTAGTTACATAATTGAATTGCGTAATAGAGGGGAAAGAATCAAGTATGAAACCATGATTGCGTGTGCTTAATAGAATAAGGCTTACATTAAAACCTGCTTTTTTAAGCATGGAAGCAAAGATCAGATTGATGTCACCCGCTGATCCCGATTTTCGGGTAAATACCTCCGACGGATCATCAGATAAAAAACCGTTCGTTCCATCGTATGCGATTTCTTTCTTAATGTTATCAGATATGATTTTTATCATTTGCACAGAGTCGGTTACACCCTTGAGTAGTTCATTTACTTTCCTTTTGAGATAATTGTGCTTGAGCACGACTCCTGCAAATCGTTCTCTGCTTAGTAAATTGTTTCTCACCCCTTCCCAGTTTTTAGTTTGGGTTCCGAATTAGATGGACGAAATGTAAGCGTCTTTATCCGGCATCAATGGTTCTGATAAAAAGGCCGGTATATCTGTCATTGTCCATGAACGCCATCTGCCCTCGTACTTTTCTTCATAATCAGATGGCTTAAGTTGCCCGCGTAAGTGAGACAGGTAATCTTTGATAGGAGCATTGATTGTATATTGACTCCACAGTACCGGAATTGTATTTTGGAATTCCCAGGTAGGCAGGTAAAGATTTTCGAACTTAAGTATATACGAAAACTCAATAATTGATTCTTCCTTTACATTAGGAAAAGAAATGTTTATCTGATCGTAGTATTTGTTATGTGGAGACTCCATAATTGATGAACTCTCCAGAGCGGAAGCTATAATCACCTCTTTCTCCAAATTGTAAGTAATTCCTTTTGGTTTTCTGAATCCGCCCTTTTCAACTAGGAATTCAAAATTCCCACGAGAGAGCGCATTTCTGGTTAAGATTTTAATTCTGATATGACGTTTGAATGTAGTGCCAATTACTGAACCCGGTTCTACCACTACCTCTCCTTTGTCAAAAAGCACAATCGCGTCCGCTAGCTGGGTTGAGGCTATCTTGAAATCTTCCTTCGTGACATCACCAAATTCTTTATACTTATTTTGTGAAAATCCATGGCTTATTGCCAGAAGAAAAATAATAAAAAAGAGGAAACGCATGTATGAGCCGGGATATCAGATGAAAATGATTTTTGGAGTTATTTAACTCTAAATTTAAGTGTAAACTTCATCAGGGCAAAAGGTGTTAAAAGATGGGTTTATCCTCGCTCTGAGGGATCAAAGTAATCTTTGTTTTCCTGAAGGAAGATAATTATCTCATTGAATGGAATTCGATATTCATTTTTTTATCGTTTGGGCCCTAATTTGTACATGAATATGATCATCATGCCGTACCGCCTGGCATCCATGAAAACGTATCTTATCCGTCCTGATCTTCCATCTTATCTTCAAATGAGGTTCGATGTATATTTTTACAATTTCCTTATTCTGAGCGAGTGTTTCAATTACTGTTTTCGTGCGCGGCACGTTTACTATGAAATCCTGTTTCTTCTTCTGCGATACAAGGTGCGTGAGCAAACTGTATTGCCAGTAGCCTTTCAGGGAGCAGGTCAACGGCATGTTATCTTCGCCCGGTTCGGGATCTTCACTACTACCATAACCGATAAAAGAAGGAACGGAGCTTGTGGCAACTTGTGTTTTGATGTCATCATACTGAAAAGACAGATCCAGTTTCCGGCCATCATTATGACTAAGGTGTGGCCATAACCGGAACCCATCGAAAAAAGGAAAACTGGCATCCAGGTAATTCACTTTGCTGCCCGGATACTTTTGGTTCAGCTGTTCAGCCGCACTATAGACAATTTTTTTTAGCTCGGGCTTCACATAATTTCGGTTGGCAAGCGCGGTGAAAAGAATAGCCGGTTGCACATGGTGATTCCCTATGGCTGGCAAAGGTACCCGGCCAAACTGTTTGGCGAGGGGAGGGATAAGCAGCAACGTGCTGATCACATAAAGGATAATGAATGCAATTAATTTGCTGCTTAGCCTGATCCACCATCCACGGAATCGATTAATGAACGGATAGAAAAGGAGTGATGCAAGATAGATGACTCCGCCCACCTGCGTCATTATCGTAAGGGCAACCGTGACGCTGATGACAAGAAAAATTTTCAGTATAAGTCGTGCCGCTTTCATTTTAAAAATAAAACACCGGAACAGGTTAACGGATATCCTGTTCCGGTGATGCATCCTTCCTGCTATTATTTCTTCTCCTCCTCCGTAGTCAGGCTGCTAGCCTTACTCACTGACATCATCTGCTGTAATGTGCGCTGCATGTTGTCGGCCGACCCATCGAGGAAGATGGTATTGCCTTGACCATGTTCGGCAAAGTGGCGGATGGCTTCGGTCCACATTGAGAAGAGAATGAATGAGGCATCCAGATTGGCACTTTGTATTTCCTTTGCTGCCTGCGACATCCCCTTTGCTACTTCTTCGCGGAACAAGGCCACACCCTGACCGCGGAGCTGCGAAGCTATCTTCTCGGCTTCCGCAGCAATCTTGATGGCATTACCTTCTGCTTCGGCACCTTTGGTCTTGGTGATGAGCAAAGCCTGTCCTTCATTTTCAGCCGCGGCACGCAGGTTGTGCGAAGCCACTACTTTGGCCATCGACTTCATGATGGTTTCATCAAAGGCGATGTCATTGAGCTGCAGGTCGATGAGGTGATAACCCCAGCCTTCCAGCGTCTGATCCAGCTGCTTCTTCACTTCCTGAACAATTTCCGTGCGCAGCGATAAAATCTCTGCCTGCTTCTTGGTGGCCACGAAGCTACGTATCGATCCTTCAATGGTACGTGTCAGTGCGGTCATAAAACTATCCTTGTCAACGAATTTGAAAGCCACGTTTTTGATGGTCTCTTCGTTCTGGTTCAAAACCGAGAAGAGAAGCATCGCTTTAAAGTTGACGTTGGCCTGGTCAATAGTTGTTGCCTGAAAACTGAGTTCCACCGATCGGTTTTGCACCGACACACGCGAGTGGACGACCTCAATGAACGGAATACGAACATTCAAACCCGGCCGCAGTATTCTCCGGTATTTACCAAACACAGTAACCACACCAATGTTACCCTGTTTGATGGTGATGAACAGCGTGAAAAGCGCAATAAGCGCAAACACGAGAATGATTGTAATGAATAAGCCAAAATTTTCCATGCCTTGTATAAAGCATGGAAATAAAAAGTAACACGTTGCGGTTTAAAACAATCTGACTATATCATGGAGCGAACAGGGTTACTTTCTCAGCGACCGTATGGCCACTCTGTTGCATCGGTAACCAACCCCTGAGAATAGTTACTTCTCGCCCTTTAGTCTGCGCTGGTATTCTGCTTCGAGTTCGCTTACCTGGCTGTCATAGCCGGCACGGTTGCTGAAGGCTTGCGGGTTGTACGGATCACCGGCTTTGCGTTTGTCGTGCAGGTCGAACTGGCTGGCGTGTGAAGCGACCCACAGATCAAACTGTAGTTTCTTCATGGCACCCAGCGTGTACGCATAGTCTTTGCCCACGTTAGGGTAGGTGGGCATACCTGAAAGTTTAGTGTCTTCAAGTATCGTAGGCATGTTTACGATCAGCACTTTCCAGGCTCGTTTGTCATCTTTGGTATTGACGAGGAAACTGGTCGATCCTTTCGTATGCCCGGGATGATGCAGGGCAATAAGGGTAGTGCCACCCAGCGTTATTGAATCACCGTCATGAAGCAACCGGTCAGCCTTTACGCCGATGAAGGTGCTTCCTTTGCCACCAAAAACAAAATCAGATTCGCCGCCATCAGCAAGTACCTGGGCATCTTGTTCGTTGATCATCATTTTGGCACCGGTCCGTTTTTTGATCTCGGCCATTCCGGCTACGTGGTCATAGTGTGCCTGCGTATTCAGCAATATCTTGATGTCGTTGAATTTAAAACCCAGTGCTTCAATGTTAGCCTTGATTACCGGAACAGACTCGGCCAATCCGGTATTGATCAGGATGTTGCCTTTGGGTGTGGTGATGAGGTAGCACGCCAGGTCATAGGTGCCTACGTAATAAAGATTGCCGGCAATGCGGAAAGGTTCAGTAGTCTTGGACCACTCCGGATTGACATTGGGAAGTGGTCGTAATTTTTGAGCGTAAGCCATGACAACAGCAAAGGAGAAAAGCGCAACCAAAACAGTGCGAGGCAGTGAAGTGTGTAACATAATAAACGGGAGGGTTATACGATGATTAAAAAATTGGAGCCCTAATAACGCAAGAAAGGAAACACTATTTTAAACAGCATCGCCATTTATTTTTCTCACCTGTTGAAGTGCAGAGTCGGTAGGGTAGTAGACACGGATTGCACGGATTGGCACAGAAAGATAACGACATAAAAAAAGAGCGCGACTCAAAGGTCACGCTCTTTCAATTTATAACTGTCAGCTTAACGTTTGTAGCGCAAGGCCGGCAGCAAATCGTTACATTAACTCGAAAGAAATGGGCAGGCTGTATTTGGCAGCAACTACTTTTCCGTTTTGTTTACCGGAAGTCCACTTCGGCATGGCAGATACCACGCGCACCGCTTCGTCTCTGAAAGCAGGATCTTCATCACCAATAACATCGGTTACTTCCACATTTCTGACAGTACCGTTTTCCGCTACGATGAAATCAACAAACACCGTTGCTTCAATTCCTTTGTCCTGAGCTTCCTGAGGATAGTTTACGTTGTCCTGAATGTATTGTCGGATAGCCGCTTCGCCACCCGGGAAAGAAGGTTCCACTTCGGTCTTGGTGTATACGATGTTCCCATCGGCATCTTTGTAGGTAGGTGAGGTTTTGGCCATCTCATCTCTTTCCATTCTCCATTTCTCCGCGCGTTCAGCGGCTTCTTTTTGTCTTTTAGCTCTTTTCTCCGCTGGGGTGAGTGCACCTGCTTCAGCGCCGGAGGCCGGTGCTTCGGTGGCTACGACTTCTTCCTGATTTTTTTCTGATTTCGATCCGCAGGATTGCATGACAAAAAGGGCCAATGCCAGTGCGAAAAATGTTAAACTCGTTTTCATGGTACTATAGGTTTATTGATTTAGTGTTCTATACCGATACCAGAGTAAAGCATATGCCTGATTTTGAGTATAGCGTAAAGGAGGTTTGCACCAGGTTTGGGGCGGCTGTTCAAAACTTATGAGTAAGGTTCTCCCCATCCTACCCGTTGATCGAATATTACATTGGTCAGGCGGGTGTCGTAAAGCGCCCTGCAGATTGTCGGATTTGCACCGCTTAGGAAAAGGAGTGACTTTATTAAGTTTGTAGCATCCACACCAAACCAAAACGCTAAATGAAAGCATATCCCACTTCATCGAAAGGAGCCATCATTGCAGGCCGCATTCTCTTTGTGCTTGCTGTCCTTTTCCTGCTGGTAGATGCCTTGATGAAAGTAGCCCAGGCTGAAGTATCCGTGAAGGGAAGTACTGATCTTGGCTGGCCTGCCGAACAGGTGCAAACAATTGGCCTACTACTGACCATCTTTACCATTCTATATATGATACCCCGCACTGCGATATTGGGAGCGGTATTGATTACGGCTTATTTGGGTGGTGCTGTAGCGGTCATGCTACGTGCCGGTCAGTTCAATCCTTTTCCTATTGTGTTCGGTATAGTGGTATGGGGTGCATTGTATTTGTTGGATGCGCGAGTGCGGTCGGTGATACCGCTGCGGAAAGCAGAGTAAAGCACATAACCAGAACGGATTGGCAGATACCTGATTTACTTTTTTATTACGGTGTACAACTTCGTTCGGCTAATGACTGAGTCATAGCTCATAATTACGTGCTCCAATGTTTTTACAGGAGGAAATTCATTGGTCTGGTAGTTGCTCATCATGGGTTGAGTCACCAGTAGCTTCATGAGAATAAGCTGATCATTGAGTGTTTGAGTTCTTTGCCGGATCACCTCATTTGCCGCATCTACCTTAGCCATGCGCTCATTGGTTTTCATCTCAAGCGTTTTGAAGAGCGCACTCATTTCATGTTTTAGTGATGAATCGCTGAGCTGGTTGATGTAGGCATCAGCACTGGCCCAATAGCTTTGATTGTTTTGTGCATACCTGCGGTAAGCTTCCATACTATCGGATTTGATTTCGCTTAGCAGAGCAATGTCGTTATTGATCATTTTCAATTTCGGATCGTTAGTAAGCGCTTCTTCGTAAAGTTCATCGATGATGTTGGATGGATATCGTTTGGAATAAACGGATTCCTTTAGATTATCCTTTTCATCCAGTGCCTCAGGAGTTGGTTGGGCAGGAATTGTATTATCCTTCTTTTTGCTGCACGAGAAAATAATAAGTGATGAAATGACCAATAGGGAGAATAATTTTGAACTCATGTAGCAGGAGATAACAGTTCCAGATCACTTCACCTCCAGCTCCACGATCGTATCCACCTCATTCATTTTTGATTTTGGAACTTTGATCGTCACCCCAAATTCATTTTCGATAAACCGGATGGCGCTCTTATCTTCAAACATACGGGCGCTTATTACTTTTTTGTTTAGTTTGGGTAAGGTTAGTGTTTCGTCCTGCCAGTTAAGGATGTGTACATAGTATTTATTTCCCTTCTGTGTCATCACCCCCCATTCGCGTGCAGACAGGGGCCCACCCTGGGTATCATAGATGGTTTCGCCATTGGCCTTGAGCCATTCACCCATTTGCTTTAAAAGGAATACGTGCTCCGGTTGAACCTTGCCATTGGGCATGGGACCTACATTGAGGAGAAAATTAGCACCATATCCGGCCGACTTCACCAAATATTGGATCAACTCTTTTTTTGTTTTATTCTTTCCATCCTGCAGGTTGAATCCCCACGAGTTGTTGATGGTCTCACACGTTTCTTTCGGCAGGTCACCAACTTTTTGCTCAGGTGAGAAACCTGTAGTGTTATGTCCGGGAAGGTCTTTCTCAAACATCTGGAAGTCTTCGCCCTCATACGGTGCGCGATGATGATTACTTCCTACCAACGCAGCGGGTTGCAGCTGGTGTATGAGCTTGTAGGTTTTCTCCAGGCGCCAGTCGGCATCTTTCTTATCCCACATGCCATCAAACCATATTCCGGCAACGGGGCCATAGTTGGTGAGCAACTCGGTCAGTTGTGCATCCATGTAATCCAGGTATTTATACCAGTTGCCGCTTTCAGGCCGGCCGGTATAATCATTGCCGGTAGTACCACGTGGAAAATAATCCGGATGGTGCCAGTCTAACTGTGAGTGATAAAAGAAAAGTTTGATGCCCTGGGCCTGGCATTCCTCGGCCAGCATCTTCAACACATCTTTGCTGTACGGTGTACTGTCAATGATGTTATAGTCCGATACTTTGCTGTCGTACATCGCAAACCCATCGTGGTGTTTGCTGGTGATGGTAATGTATTTCATACCGGCATCTTTGGCCATCATCACCCACTCTCTGGCGTTGAACTGAGTGGGATTAAAAAACGCAGGAAGTTTCTCGTAGGTCTTCACAGGAATACGCTGCTGATTCATGACCCATTCGCCATCGCCCAGCTGGCTGTATACCCCCCAGTGAATAAACATTCCGAAGCGGGCACTTTCAAACCATTGGCGTGTCTTCAGGTTTTCTGCCGTAGGTTCGTATTTCCAGGGAGCTTGCTGAGCATGGAGGTTGGAAATGATTCCAATTACGAGGATGAGTAGAAGGAATGGCTTTGGGCTTTGCGTTATAGACTGCGAGCGGGAACTGGGTGCTAAGAAGGGGATATGCTGTGATTTACTGCCTGCAGCCTGTAGCTTGTAACGGGTAGCCCTTTTCATAATGTTTTATTTAAATTGCGCTCGATAAATGTAATGACTCTGACATGAGATACGAAACCATTGGCAAAGAACTTTTTGTTACTAACCGCAAGCGCCTGGTAAAAGAACTGAAGCCGAATTCCCTTGCGCTGTTCAACTCCAACGACATCATGCCTACTAATGCGGATGGCACCATGCCCTTCCGGCAGAACAGCGACTTGTTTTACCTTACGGGAATCAACCAGGAAGAAAGCATACTGCTGGTCTGCCCCGGTTTTCCGGATGCGAAGTACCGTGAAATATTGTTTCTGCGCGAGCCCAGCGAACACCTTGAAAAGTGGGAAGGCCACAAGCTGACCAAGAAGGAAGCACAGGAGATTTCCGGTATTGAAACGATCGTGTGGACTTCCGGATTCAATTCACTTTTTCATCACATCATGGTGATGGGTGGTACCGAGCATGTGTATCTCAACACCAACGAACACTACCGCTCGGATGTAGTAGTGCAAACCCGCGATGCCCGTTTTATTGACTGGTGCAAGACTGCTTATCCCCTGCATACCTACACCCGCGTAGCGCCGGTGATGTCGGCCTTGCGCAGGATAAAGCAGAGGCGTGAGATTGAACTGATGCAACAGGCCTGTGATATTACCGAGAAAGGATTTCGCAGAGTGCTGAAGTTGGTAAAGCCGGGTGTTACCGAATACCAGATCGAAGCAGAGTATGTGCACGAGTTTATCAGCAACCAGTCGAAGGGATTTGCTTATACACCGATCATCGCCAGCGGTGCGAACAATGTTGTGCTTCACTATATCGAGAACAGCAGGGAGTGCAAGGCAGGCGATCTGATATTGCTGGATGTAGCGGCAGAGTTTGCCAACTACAATTCGGATCTTACACGCACCATTCCGGTAAGTGGCCGCTTTACCAAACGCCAGAAGGACGTCTATAATGCTGTACTTCGCATCATGCGTCAGGCACACAAAATGCTTCGCCCCAGCGTAGTGTATTTTGATTACCAGAAAGAAATCGAGAAGCTGATGGAGAGCGAGCTGCTTGGCCTGAAGCTGATCGACAAAACCGACATTAAAAATCAGGACAAGAGTAATCCTGCGTACAAAAAGTATTTCTACCACGGCACTTCACACATGCTGGGCCTGGATGTGCACGATGTAGGCAATATGTACGATAAAGTACAGGTCGGTTCCGTATGGACGATTGAGCCTGGTATCTATATTAAAGAAGAAGGATTTGGTGTACGTATTGAGAACAACGTGGTCATTCAGAAAGACAGGAACTATGACCTGATGCGTAACATACCGGTAGAGGCAGAAGAGATTGAATCGATTATGAACAGTAAATAAAGCTGACCAGAAGCAGTTGATAAAGTGAATATTTTGTCAACTGTCAATGGATTGTTTGTCAAATGGATTAGAGTAATAATGAAAAAAATAACCGTAATCATAGCCGTCTTCTTTATCACCGTATTGGCCGATGCGCACGAGTTCTGGCTGCAGCCGAAAAAGTATCGCTATGCGGTAGGAGAGGAGATGAAGGTGGATTTTATGGTGGGAGAGAATTTCTCCGGTGAGCATTGGGATCTTGGCAAGCATAAAGTGGAGAAACTGGATGTTCATTTTCTGGGAGGCACCGCCAATCTTATTCAGCAGGTAAAACCGACCAAGGGTAATAATCTTGTTTACCAATTACCTAAAGAAGGCACGTACCTGCTCGCCCTGCAAAGCAACGCTGCATTTATTGAACTGGAGGGTGCAAAGTTTACCGAATACCTGAAAGAAGATGGCCTGGATGAAATTCTTGATCTGCGCGATCAGAAAGGGATATCCGCTCAGCCCGCGAAAGAGTTCTACCAGCGCTTCGCCAAAGTACTGGTGCAGGCCGGGAGCAAAACCGACAACACCTGGAAGAAGATGGTGAACTACCCGATTGAAATTGTTCCGTTGAGCAATCCGTATGACCTGAAGAGTGGGGATTACCTGGAGTGTCGGGTAATGTATAACGGCAAAGCCAGCGCACATCAGATGGTGAAAGTATGGAGCCATATCGGCAACAAGATATTTTTGCAGAACATCTATACCGAGAATGACGGCACAATCAAGTTTCCCATCAGCAGCACCGGCCCATGGATGGTGAGTACCGTAAAGATGGTACCATCAGCAAAACCGGGAGCCGACTATCACAGTATGTGGGCAAGTTTGGTATTTGGCATTGAATAAATGACGAATACCAAAATTGGAATAGAAAGAGCACACTTGATTCGTACTTCGTAAATCGTAATCGCTACATGAAAATGATTCATTCCGAAAAAGCACCCGAACCCGTTGGTTTATATCCTCACGCGAGAAGAGTAGGTAATTTGCTTTTCCTCTCGGGAGTGGGGCCACGCAAACGAGGCTCGAAAGAGATACCCGGCGTAACGCTGGATGGGAACGGAAATGTCATTGCTTACGATATCGAACAACAATGCCGTTCTGTATTCGAAAACGTGAAGCTGATATTGGAAGCATCCGGAGCCACGTGGGAAAGTCTGGTAGATGTAACCGTGTTTCTCACCAACATGAAGAACGATTTTCCGATCTACAATAAAATCTATGCAGAATACTTCCAAACCAACCAACCCTGCCGCACTACGGTAGAGGTCCTTTCATTACCCACACCCATTGCTATCGAGTTGAAGTGTATTGCTACAATGGAGTAGTCCATTGGTAAATCAATTGAAGATGATTTATGAAGGGAGAACTCATACATACACCGTCATTTCGCGGGGGGCACGACCCAAGCAATCCCGCATGACGAAGTCAGGGGGTGGAGATCTGGTTTTCCTTGTTAGCTCTTTGCTCTCATCAATTGCATTTCATTATAGGGCTGTCACTTTTTTGTCTTGACACAAAAAAGTAACCAAAAAAAGTCAAGGCCGAAGAATTTACCGGTTCGATACCAAAAGATCCCTCACATCTCTCTTCAGCGCTTTTGAAATTTCAAAAAGCATTTCAAGGGAAGGTTGCTGCGTATTGGTGCACCATCGGGATACCGTAGGCTCGGCCACTTTAATTTGTTCAGCCAGCTCTTTGTTGGTTTTTCCTTCCTCCGCCAGAACGGCTTTAATTCTATTTAAGACCTGTTTTTTCATTGTACTATGAAAGGGTGTCTGTAAATATAATAAGTCGTAAGTTGCTGATTTAGAGCACTGTAATAACCATTTAAAGTATTTTAATAACCATATGGATTAATTTTAAAATCTTAATGGTTATTTTTATTACTATAAAAAAAATCCATTGATGAGAACAATGGCAGGCTTCGCCATCATGCAGATGCGAAGTAGAAAACAACAGGCCGACAAAAACAAATGAGTCTATGCGCACCGAGCTTCCCTGCGTCACTCCTCAACAACATCTGTTAATCCAGCAAACTATTTCCAGGCTGGTTGAAGCCACGCATCCGGAAAAAATCATCTGCTACGGCCTGCGTATAAAGAACAATATGAAATGGAGTAGCTTCCCGGATCAGGTGGAAAGTGAAAGTGGCATCAGCCTGGACCTGCTCATCATTATTCTGGACAAAGACAAGCGTAAACGGGAGAATGTATGTGATCATGCCGATACGATCTCCAACGATATGGTCCGGTTGATAACCGTGGTGCATAGCGTGGATGCCGTAAACGAAAATCTGGAAAACGGCAATCTCTTCTTTACCACACTTTATCAATCAGGCATACTGATCTATGACCATAACACCACTCCCTTGAGTGAACCTGCCCTCAAAACAATCAGTGAAACTTTTACAATGGCCAACCGGCGGAAAGGAGACCTCGCGCGACTGTTTTTTGAGACGGCCTGCGATGCGATGCAAAAAGAGCGTCATGAAATTGCCGTATTCGCGCTGCATCAGGCCGTAGAACTTACCTGCACCGCCCTGCTACGCACCTGCCTGGGCTACAAGCCCAACACCCACAGCATCAACAAGCTGTTTATGTTACTGGAAAATACTCCGGTGCGGATTGATAGCATCTTTCCCCGAACCGCTGCGGAGGATGTCGCTGTTTTCAACATACTTCAGCGTGGCTACTCCGACGTGAGGTATAAGGAAGAGTACTCCGTTACGGGCGACAAAGTCACTATGCTGATAGCACGTGTGCGTCAGTTTCAGATCGCTGCCTTCCGTCTTTGCCAGAATCAATGGAATCATCCAACCTCAACACCATGAGTACAGAAGCACGATACCCGATGAATTCAGGATGATGTGTGATTACATGGAGGTATCACCCCGTGCTTTTCTTGAAAAGTTTATACAGTAGAGTGTAGTAGCGTGTAATGAATGAAGCGTTGATTTCGTAGGGTGGGATTGTTTTGGTCATTCCTCCGCGAAATGACGGTACCTTATGGTTTTTGTCAATTCATTTTTTCGATGATCTTGCTTGTTTCATTGCCTTCGAAGGTACCATCGGGCTTATTGAGCAGATAGTCAAAAATGTCTGCTTCCTCAAATTTTACCAGCGAACCGGCCTTAAGATCGGGTATCTCGTAAGGGTCGTTTTGTAAAATGCCTTCCATCCTGCCGCTGTTCCATTGGGTGACCTCTACCCACATCCATTCATTGCCACCATCATTGCCTGTAGGGAAGGGTACCTTTACCATAATAGAATAACCGGGCTTCAATCCGGCCAGAAATAGTTTTTTCATATCGGGTAAATGGGTCCTGGCTTCCCGGCTTACCTGCATCAGTTCTTCGTTATGTTTGATGTAGGTGATCGAATCAGTGGCTCCGAATAAAAGATCGATGACTTCTTTGGCCTGCTGCTGAATAGAGCCCTGCTCTGGATCAAAAGCAATGCGCAATTGGGTAGATGGATTGTCCCCTTCCTCAGGCTCAGCATAGGTAAGGTGTATGGCGGCTTTTTGTAAGGCATCCTTTTCCATACTTTCAATGAGCGTTACACGGATTTTTTCGTTCCTGATTTTCGGTATGTCAATCGTGAGGGTGGAGTCAGCCTGTATGAAGGGCGATTCGTACAACGATTGTAAGGTAGCATTCACCAGGTTACCAAATGGATTACTATCCGAGCAGGGAAAATCACGAAGCGATATTTCGGGTAGGGCGAATTTATTCATGCCCAGTGAGACGACACGACAATATGCTTCTTCGCGGTAGCTGTGCAGTGTTACCTGGCTGGTGATGTCAAGCTGTTCTTCGTTGAAGCTTTCGATGCGATGAGTTTTCCACGTAGCAGGGCCGAAGAGCTCGAAGGTACTCATGTCTAATGCAAAGGCTTTTTTGTTTTGCAGCAGCGCATAGACGAGGTCATTGATGGAGTGTTGTTTCTTCACTACCTCTTTGCTGGGGCCGAAGAAGGTGAATACTATGTTCGCCCTGGTGCTGGCCAGTTCCTGTACTTCATCAGCAGAGAGGTAACCCAATGCAGCGGCCATCTCATCCGGTTTAGGTAATGTAAAGTCTTCGTCTCCGGGTTGGCTGAAGGTAACTTTGTACCCATCGTAGGTAAGCGCATCCGGAATTTCATCTACTACTTTGAACTGCGGCATCAGTTCCTTTGCTTTCGCTATGCCAGTAGCCAGCGTGATGGTCTCGTCCAGCGGGAAGATGACTACGGCTGATATAAAGCTTTCTTCCAGTACGCTCATTTTTTCCTGGTGTGAGGCATCATTGGTTTGGGAAGCAGGGGTGCAGGCTGTGATGATGAAGAAGAGGATGAAGTAACGCACGATATTATGCTTTAAAAGAATGAGTGGATTACAAGTGGTAGTCAAAAAGTTGGATCAAAACTTTCCATAGAAGCTGGAAATGTCAAAATAGAATTTCTGTTCGGAGCCATCGGTGCGCTTGTAGGTGAGGACATCGAAGGGCTTTTTATCTTTGAAGATCAACGTCTGGCTTTTGAGCTCAAGGCTTTGATGATGAGCGGCTACCCATTGATACTCTTCGCGTACACTTTTTATTTTCACCGCTTTTTCAAAAGATGATCCATCACGCTCAAAATCGTTGTCATCTGCTGCGGCCTGCACAGTTGCAGTAGAGGCTGCCTGTCTGGAGGAATGACAACCTGTAACGGCAATCAAAGTTGCAAATAGTGTAAGGCTAATCCAGGATTTCATGAAGGGGTGGTTTTTCGGAGTAGAAGTAAAATTATAAAAAGGAATCTATAATCCACAGTATAATCACCCTTCCATTAATGGAGTTTCACCAGCATACACTTCAACGAGCCTTCTGCAATGTTGAAGATTAAAGTTTAAAAAAGGTCACGATGGGGGATTGCTTTGGTCGTTCCTCCCACGCATGGCGGTCGATCGCTCAATGATCAGCGATCGACAGGGACTACGTTCACGTTCATCAGTTCGGTATGGCGGATGACGGAGATGTCGGTCATGGCCAATACATTTCGTTTGGTGAGTTCTTTAAACAAATCCTGTGTGCTGTTCATGGGCTTGCCATTGAAGGACACAATGATGTCGCCTTCTTTTACCTGCGAACGTGATGCCGGTGAATCGGGTTCGATCCCCACCACAAACAATCCGTTCTGATTGGGCAGGTGATAGTGACGGAGAATCTTGGCGTTGACGGGCACTTCCTGCAAGGCAAAACCAAGATAGGCTTTGAATACTTTCCCGTCTTTAATCAACTGGCTGGCAATGGCTTTGGCTGTATTGATATCGACCGAGAAGCTAAGGCCCTGTGCACCTTGTATGATGGCGGTGTTCACGCCAATCACTTCGCCATCGGTATTGATCATGGGGCCACCGGAGTTACCCGGATTCAATGCCGCATCGGATTGAATGACGTTATCGACCAGCCGGCCGGATTGGGTGCGCAGGCTTCTGCCCAATGCACTGACCACACCGGTAGTAACGGTATGCTGGTAGCCATAGGGGTTGCCAATGGCTATGACGAATTGGCCAATCTGCAGATTAGCCGCATCGCCCATCCGCGCAACAGAATATCCGTTTGCATAGATCTTCAATATGGCCAGGTCACTGTCCGGGTCTTGCCCGATGAGGGTGGCTTCAATCTCGTTTTCATTAAGCAGGCTCACCATGATTTTGTCGGCCTTGTTCACCACGTGACTGTTGGTGAAAATCAGTCCGTCCGAGGAGAAAATGAACCCGGAGCCTGATCCTGCCGGGCGCAGCTTTCCGTCGTTTGCTTTTTTGAATACATCTATTTTTACTACCGCATTCTTTACTTTTTGTACGGCATCGATGATCATTTGTGAGAAAGCATCCATACTTATTTTTACTTTTACAACGTCGTTACACAAACCGTTGGCCAATTGTAAAAGAGCGGTAAAAATGTCTACCTTAGGTCAAATTGACTTGTTGCGGTGATTTATAAATTTTGTAACTTTTCACAATCATACATAATTGAGTCCATACAATGGCCAAACTGAAGAACATCGTTAAACAGCTTTCCGAAAAAGACTTTAAAACGATTCATGATTCATTAATTGAAAGTAATGCAGAGAAGTCAGCCTACCTGCTGAAGGCATTGCGTGAGCGTCAGCTTTCGGATAGCAAGATCATGGTGGAACTGGAAGTGAATGCCAATGCCTACTACACGCTTCGCTCACGACTCAATCAAAAGATCGAAGAGCATTTGCTGCAGCAGATGGAAAGCCCGCGTACCGACATTCTGCGTAAAGTGGCCAACCTCAATGAAGTATTGTTTACCAAGAAGAGAACCATCTCGATTGCCACGCTCAAGAAACTGGAAAAAGAACTGATCGACTATGATCTGGCCAATGAACTGACGGTAGTATATAAATCACTAAAGAAAATCCACGTTAACTCTTCTGAACATTTTAACTACTCGCAGCTGTATAACCGCCACGTGGCGTATATGCTGGCGGTAGATAAATCGGAAGACCTGCTGGCCGACTATTTCAAAAAATACGGAAGCTATCTGCTATCTGGCGATGAAGTAGAAAAACTCGGACTTACGCTCTTACTGAAAGAGATGCAGAACGTGGCCAAACTGTATGAGTCGCACCGCCTGTATGTGTACCAAAGCTGCATGCTGGTGTTTCACCGTTTGTTTGTAGAGCCGGAAGACAACGTGCAGCAGGAGGGAGAGTCCATCGAAGATATCTTTGCTCACGTTCAGAAAATATTTGAAACGTATAACCTCGATCCGCTGTACTATCACATCAACCTGGTGTTTGAATTCCTGAAGCTGGAATACTACAATCACTACAAAGTGTATCGCCAGGCAGAGAAATATTTTGAAGAAGTAAACGATGCGGCATCCAACCTGCTGGTGAACTATCCCTACTACACGTTCTCTTCACAGTTCCTCATCTCCAAGCTGGAGCGCTACCTGCGTATGGGCACGGAAAAGGAATTGTATTCCGAGAACGAAGCCATGTTTCTGGAGTTTGAAGCGGACCCGATGGATGTGCCCGGTCATTTGATCTATGTGGTGTACAAGGCGTTGTCCAGTTACTATGTGGGTAAGTACGAGGAGGCAGCCAAACTGATCAACAACATGCTGAACGACACCAGCCTGAAGAAATATCCGTTTGCCCAGATGGAAGTGAAAGCCTTGCTGGCGCTTCAGTATTGCATGCTGAAAGATTTTGAATTGTTCAACCAGCTCACCAACAGCATACAACGCCAGATCAGGATGTTTGGTAAAGATGCCTGTGAAAATGTGATGCTCTTTATCAAGATACTGAAGATAGCAGTAAGTGAAGCAAAGAAAGAGAAGCCCAAGAAGATTGCCGCACTGATACCCAAGTTCAAATCACTGACTGTAAACTATTTCGCCCCTACCACTTTTATCAAAATGGACGACAAGTTTGTGGATAACCTGACTGCCATCGAGCCGGTGACGTAACTGGTTGCCTGTTAACCGTGTTGTTTTTAGTGCCCTCACCAATAACTGATTTTGTTAACGGGCGAAGAGTACTAATCAGGTGGGGTATGGTTTCTCCGTTCCGTTAAGCCATGCAAAACCTTTCTGATCTCTTTCGCCTCCATTATGACTGAATGGCAAGCCGCTGCTGATCGTATTCAGCTCCATAAAAAAAGCGGAGTATAAACTCCGCCTTTCATATCCTATAGTTAAATCGACTAATCTTCAAAATGGTTTACACTTCCAGTTTCAGAATCGAGTCGTGTGAGAGTGGCTTGTTCAGATAAAGCTTCACGTTGGTGTATTTCTTCGAGCGGTTGAAGTCCTGCGGGTTGATGGATGAGGTAAGCATCACAATCTTGCATTTCTTCTTCGCCACATTGGACAGCTTCTCAAACTCATCCAGAAACTGGAATCCATCCATCAAAGGCATATCAATGTCAAGGAAGATCACATCCGGAAGTACTTTATCGGCTACGTCCAGGCGTTCCATGTTTTTCAGAAACTCAATGGCACTTTTTGCTCCGGTGTGTGTATAGATGTTCTCCGTGATGGCAGCTGCCTCAATCATTTTTTGATTAATGAGGTTATCAATCTCATTATCATCAATCAACATTACAGTGCGATATTTCTTACCGGCCATGATACAAGTGGTTTAGGATAAAAGTAGGCCAAAGGGTAGTAAAATCCAAGTGGCCTATCAATTTCTGAAATGGTGTCTATAGTTCAAATTTAATACCCTGTGCAAGGGGCAGTGTATCTCCGAAGTTGATGGTATTGGTTTGCCTGCGCATGTACACTTTCCAGGCATCCGAGCCGGATTCCCTGCCGCCACCGGTTTCCTTTTCGCCTCCAAAGGCACCACCTATTTCAGCACCTGACGTACCGATATTGACATTGGCAATGCCGCAGTCTGAGCCGCCGGAAGACAGGAACCGCTCCATCTCGCGCATGTTGGTAGTCATGATGGAGGACGATAGTCCTTGCTGTACTCCGTTCTGCAATTCAATGGCTTCTTCCAGTGTTTTGTATTTGATCAGGTAAAGGATCGGAGCGAAGGTCTCCTGCTGCACGATGCTGTATTCATTTTTGACTTCAGCAATGGCCGGCTTCACATAGCATCCGGATTCATACCCCTTTCCGTTAAGCACACCTCCTTTTACCACGAACTCGCCTCCTTCTTCCTTCACTTTCCGCAAAGCAGCCGTATAGGATTTTACCGCCAGGGTGTCGATCAGCGGCCCCACATGATTGCCCGTATCCAACGGGTTGCCAATACGTAATTGGGAATAGGCTTTCTTCAATTGCTCTTTTACCTGGTCATAGATTTTCTCGTGGATAATCAGTCTGCGCGTCGTGGTGCAGCGCTGGCCCGCAGTACCCACCGCGCCAAACAGTGCTCCGCGGATTGCCATTTCCAGATCGGCATGTTCTGTGATGATGATGGCATTGTTGCCACCGAGCTCGAGCAATGCTCGTCCCAGCCGGCCGCTAACGGTGGTTGATAATGCCTTGCCCATGCGTGTAGAGCCGGTGGCGGATACTAACGGTATGTTTTTATTGGAGGCGATGAGCTGTCCCACTTTATAATCACCATTCACCAGGCAGGAAACGCCTTCCGGAACACCATTCTTTTGGAATACATTGATAATGATGTTCTGGCAAGCGATACCGCAGAGCGGAGTTTTTTCAGAAGGCTTCCAGATACATACATCGCCACATACCCAGGCCAGCATGGAGTTCCATGACCATACGGCTACCGGAAAATTAAATGCGGAAATAATACCGACCACACCCAGCGGATGGTATTGCTCGTACATGCGGTGGTGCGGGCGCTCGGAATGCATGGTGAATCCATGCAGCTGACGCGAAAGGCCGACAGCAAAGTCGCAGATGTCAATCATCTCCTGTACTTCGCCCAATCCTTCCTGATAGGACTTGCCCATTTCGTACGATACCAGTTTACCCAGCGGCTCTTTGTGCTTTCGCAGTGCTTCGCCGATCTGGCGCACAATCTCACCGCGCCTCGGGGCAGGTACCGATCTCCATTCCTTAAATGCTTTTTGTGAGGTGGCGATTACTTTTTCAAATGCTTTTTCATCGGTGGACTGAACCCGGGCAATCAGCTTACCATCTACCGGAGAAAAAGATTCGATAGCCACGCCTGACGAGCGAAGCCAGTTCTGCCCGGTAGAGGTACCGGCATTGGATTTCTTTATACCCAGAACATCAAGTGCTTCAACGATTCCAAAATTCTTCATAGCCTCATTCAAAAAAAGTGTGGCTGCAAAGTAACTGTTTTTTATGGAGACCTGGCTGCCGGTGACCGGCCTTTGGCTGTTGGTTGTTAGCCCATTAGTTATTAGCTGAAGGCCAGCAGCGGATAACTGGCGATGTCTACCACTCCAGTCCGATGGTTCCTTTGCCTCCTTCTTTGAAGCGGCCTTCAATCAATACACCGCCTTTCTTGATATTTAAGATCTGGTTGAGGTCTTCTACATTATCAATCGCCACTTTATCCACGTACGTGATAATGAATCCCTCTTTCATGCCGGCCTTTTTCCATTTACCATCCGTGAGTGATTTGATGCGTACGCCTCCATCGAGGTTGAGACGGGTGAGTTCGCTGTAGGCAACATCTTCCAGGGTGGCACCTTCCAGTTCAAAGCGTATTTCTTTCTTTTGAATCACATCCAATCCTTCATAATCCTTCAGCTTCACTTTTACGGTTTTGCTGCCAGCTCCTCTGCGATAAGTGATCATGACCTCAGCCCCCGGGCGGTTGCGTGCCACCCATTCCTGCAGTTCGGATACATTGGTGACAAAGTGATCATCTACGTGCGTAATCACATCGCCTCTTTCAATTCCGGATTGCTCTGCGGCACTTCCTTTGTTGACATCGCTGATAAAAATGCCCTGGGTTACATCCAGTTCCTGATCTTCGGCAAGAGCGGCAGTAACATCCACAATGCGTACACCCAGCAGCCCGCGTTTCACTTCACCATACTCCAGCAGATCGTCCATGATTTTTTTTACCAGGCTCACCGGTATGGCAAATGAATATCCGGAATAGCTTCCGGTGGAGGTGGCAATAGCCGAGTTGATACCAATCAGTTCACCTTTCAGATTGACCAGGGCACCACCACTGTTGCCTGGGTTCACGGCAGCATCGGTTTGGATGAAGGATTCTACCTGCAGATTGTTGCGCTCGTGGAGGATACCAATGTTTCGTGCTTTGGCACTGACAATGCCAGCGGTAACGGTAGAATTTAAGTCGAACGGATTACCAATGGCGAGCACCCATTCTCCGGGAGTAATGGCATCAGAGTTACCGTATTGGAGAAAGGGTAAATCCGTAGCTTTTACTTTTAGCAATGCAAGATCGGTACCGGGATCAGTGCCGATGAGGTTAGCATAGAACCGCTGGTTGTTATTCATCACGACTTCAATGCTGCTCGCTTCTTCAATCACATGATAGTTGGTGACGATATAGCCGTCATCAGAAATAATAACTCCTGATCCGGAGGAGTGTGCCTGTGGACTGGAGAAGCTGTTCAATGCATTGATGCTGAACTCACCCGTTCCATAACTGGTGCGTATATGCACTACGGCCGGGGTCACGGCTTTTGCTGCGGCTTCAAAGTTTAATTGTACCGGAATTTTTACGGAAGAGTCGGCTACGGCATAATTGGCGGCCAGCTTCATGTTCTGCCTTTGCTCGATGGAATTATAGGCACGGGGAACGCCGATGTAGCGTATGGTTACCCATGTACCTATTACCGCTCCGATACATGCTGAACAAGCTACCAGCAACACGATTAATGACCGCTTCATATTCAATCAGGATTACTTCCTAAACTTAACGTTAAATAAAGAGGAAAAGTCAGGAAGCGGAAAAATAAAAAAGGTGCCCGGTTGCCCGGACACCTTACCCTAACCTAAACCTCACTCCAACACTCTTGCCTTTTCTTAGCGGGTAGTTAGTCTACCTTGATGGTTTGTTTCAATACTTTCTTTTCATCCTTAGGGATAGTCAATTCCAGTATACCGTTAGTGTACCTGGCATTGATCTTTGCTCCATCTACATTGTCAGGCAAGTTGAATGACCGGCTGAATGAACCGTACTGCGTTTCAATTGAATGATAGTTTTTTTCTTTCTTCTCGTTGGAGAATTTACGTTCTCCGCTCACTTTTAAAACATTGTCATTCAGTTCGATTTTGAAATCTTCCTTGCTCAATCCGGGAGCAGCGAAATGAATTTCAAACGAATCGGCACTTTCAATCACATCCACTTTAGGGATGAAGGTACTTCCGCCAGAGCGGGCAATCGAATCATTGAAGAAGCGATCAACAATGCTGCTAAAAGAAGCAGGAACAAATTCATTGGGGCTATAACGCACGATACTCATAATGTTAATTTTTTTAAGTGTTTAGAATTCAATTTTTTCAACTGATACCCGAAGTATTGAAAACTATGCCGACCGGATTTTACTTGCTTTTGTAAGTCATTTTGTCTTATTATGGTGATTTTTGGATGTTTTTTAAGACAAAATGACTTATTTATTGCCAGATTTGCCTGAAAGCAGGTGATCGGAAATGAATTATTCCGGTTCGATTATCTTGCAGGGAGTTTATTGAAAAAGTGAAGGGACTTTCGCGACTCGGATGTTAATTCACCGATCAGCGTCACCGATGAACCTGTTCGCTATTCAATTTTGACTCGTACCCAGTTGATACGTATTCTATGAAGGGCAGAAGTTGGTTAGTGATCGCATCTCTGATGGGTTCCATCAGTTGGGTGTTTGGGCAAAAACCGGTGGAGGTGAACGATAGTATTGAGGCACGTGACTTCATGCCCTATGAACTGACCTATCTTATCGACTCGACCAATACGCTCACCTTTGGCCAGATTTCTTCTTCCGGGTTTGCTTCCCGGTTTCAGCAGCACACTTCCTATCAGAATAAAGATTTCAGAACCAATGCTTCGTACTGGATACGCATGCCGGTTCATCACCAGGCAACGTCAAAGAAAGTATGGCTGCTGGAGTTTTATGATCAGACCATCGATTACCTGGAGGCATTCATTCCCCAGGAAAATGGAAAGTATGAAAGTAAGCTGATGGGCGACAATCAGCCTTTTACTCATCGCATGTTCCGTCACAAAAACTTTGAGATCATGCTGGACATGAAGACGGATACGGTGATGTATTACTACTTTAAAGTAAAGTCGCACGACTTTGCCGATATGCGCATTGCGTTCCGTTCGGTCAACTGGTTCATTTATTACGCACTGAATGAATACTTCCTCTTTGGTACACTCTATGGGATGATATTGATCATCAGTTTGTACAATTTTCTCATGTACCTGGCGATCCGTGAGTTTAAAAACATCTTTTACATCTTTTATATTTTAAGTGTGGCGGCCTACGTGATGGGTATCGATGGGATCGGGTTTCAATACCTGTGGCCCAACCACCCGGAATGGAACGATTATGCCGTGGGGATTGCCTTGTATTCGCTGATCCTGTGGGCGCTGGTATTTACCCGAAGATTTTTAAGCACCAAAGCCAATTCGCCCCGGCTGGACAGGGCACTTCGCTGGATGATTATCATTCGCTCTGTGCTTTTTGTTATGGAGCTTTTTTTCTTTCCGCAGTTTCTTACGTATCGCAACCTGGAGATTATTCCGCTATCGCTGATCTTTTATACCGGCATTAAGGTATGGAAAGGCGGCTACCGGCCGGCACGCTTCTTTGTCATCGCCTACGGAGTGTTGTTTGCGGGTTTCTTTTTGCGTACGCTGGTTATTCTCAATGTGCTTCCGTTCACCACGCTTTCGCATTACAGCCTGCACATCAGCTTTGCGCTGGAGATGCTGTTCTTAACTTTTGCGCTGGGCGATCGTATCCGCATTTTAAAAGACATGCGCGATCGTGCCTTGCGCCGAATCATTCATCAGCATGAAGTGAACATGCAGCTGAAAGACAAAGTGAACCGCGAGCTGGAAGAAAAGGTGAAGGAGCGCACGTTGGAAATACATGCCAAGAACAATGCACTTACCGAGAGCAATGCGCGCATCGAACGACAGTCCCGGGAGATTAATGAGATCAACTCCATCCTTGACCTGGATAACTGGAAACTGAAAAACCGAATCAAAGAGGTACTGGAAGAACGGCTTCATGAAAAAACCATGGACTACCTGGAGTTCCGCACGCTCTACCCGGATACGATGGCCTGTTATCGTTTTCTTGAAACACTGAAGTGGGAGAATGGATTTCATTGTCGCAAATGTGGCAACGAGAAGTTCTTCCCGGGGACACAGAAATTTGCCAGGCGGTGTACCCGGTGCGGGTATAATGAATCCATCACCGCTTTCACCGTATTCCATAGCATTAAGTTTCCGATAGAGAAAGCATTTTACATTACTTATCTGGCCGTTTCGGGCAAAAAAGAAGCTACCCTCGAAAAAATAGCTTCCCAGCTGGAAGTCGGGCTGAATACGGTGTGGAGTTTCCGCTCTAAAATTCAACAACGCCTGCAGGAACTGGAAGATTTTGGACGCAGGCCTACGGTGTCGCGCTGGGAGGAGGTCATTCTTACCGAGGGTACTACTTCCGCAAAAGCAAAGCCTGTTTCCAGAAAAAATGCAGCGATCTAAGGAGAGCTTTTCCTGGGAACGGTACGTTTTTACCCCGTAGTATCCCGGCTTTATTATTCCCATCCTTCCTGAACGTGGGTTTCAGGCTTCCTTGCCGGGAAGTGATTCGGGCATCTTTTTTTACCCGGATGCATTACCCGGACTTAGTTTATCCATCAGGGGGCTTTAACCCCAACGCGTATCGGATGATTTTTGCGGAGTTCGCAATTACCGTTTGAAATGCGTGTTTTTTTGATGGTAAACTCCGGTGGTGAAGAAAGGCATATCTTCAATTTTGGGCGGGAAACGAATGTTTTTTTGGTGAGAAAAAAGGAGTTGAAAAGCACCCTGTTGAAGCACCGAAATCGATTGATTTTTGTAAAAAAACTACCCGCATCACTTGTTAGTCGATAATTTCACACGATAAAAACGTGAATACATATAGTTAATTTTTTACTCGATGATGCCTAAGTTGTTGTTTTTCAAATTGTTGTTCCTGGTGTGCATCAGCACATACGGGCAGCGCACGGTGCAGGGTACGGTGACCTCCAAAGACGATGGCCAGCCGATACCGGGAGTGAACGTGGTGGTGCAGGGTACTACAACGGGTACGGCTACGGATGTGGATGGGAAGTTCAGCCTTTCTTTACCGCCTGGTCAGAATACATTGAATTTTTCCTTTCTGGGGTATGTGACGCAGACGATCACCGTTGGGGAGCAGTCGGTAATTGATATCGCTCTGGCTACCGATACTCAGACTTTGGAAGAGGTGGTGGTAGTAGGTTACGGGGTGCAAAAGAAATCCGACATCACGGGATCTACCGCTACAGTAGGAGGAGCCGAATTGATCAGGCAGCCGGTTTTAACAGCTACACAAGCCATGCAGGGTAAAGTGGCAGGTGTTCAAATTATCAGCAGCGGACAGCCCGGTTCCTCTCCGCAGATCCGTATTCGTGGTGTGGGTACTACATTGAGTGGAACCACTTCGCTGTATGTAGTCGATGGAGTTTTAACGGACGATATCTCCAACATTAACACGGCAGATATTGTTGACATGAACATTTTAAAGGATGCCTCATCTGCAGCCATTTATGGTTCGAGAGGAGCAAATGGTGTGATCATCATTACGACCAAAAGAGGATCGAATGGAAAACTTAAAATAGATTACAATAACAACATTGGTATTCGCCAGGCGGCTAACCTGGTGCAAATGGCGAATAGCAGAGAGTATAGCAACTATGTACAGGCCGCCACAGGTAGTGCGCCTGCTACTTCCTCCTACGATACGGATTGGTACAAAACAATTCTGAGAAATGCGTGGCAGCAGAGCCATAATCTTTCCTTATCAGCCGGAACCGATAAATCGACCTATTTATTCAATGTAGGTTATCTCGATGATAACGGTATTGTGGTGGATAATTCGTTTAAGCGATTCACCATGCGTCTGAACAATGAGTACAAAATTACGGATCAGGTTAAATTCGGACTCCAGTCTTCCTACGCAAACAGTATTAACCAAAACGGTTTTAATAATATCAACATCGATGCCTATGGAAATGTGGGATCTGTATATAATGATGCTTACCGAGCTGCTCCTTTTATTGCAGATATTGTTGACGGCCGGTATGGGAATACTTCTGCTTATCAGAATGTGGGCAATCCACTGCTGGATATAAAAAACAACAGCATCAAAGTAAAGGAAGATCGCTTTCAGGGTTCTTCTTTTTTAGAAGTAAAACCTTTGCCATGGCTTACTCTCCGTTCGTCGATCGGGGCTGACCTTCGCAACACACTAAGCCGTGCTTACAATTATCAATTTAAGAATGATGAAACTACTTTTTTAGTATCGGGAGGTAATCAGCAAAACACACTGAGTAATTTAAGTGTGAGAAATAATCAATCTTTCCGATGGGTATTTGATAACACCTTTACTATTGCAAAAACATTCGGGAAGCACGATATCGTCTTTTTAGGTGGTACTACCGCAGAGAAATATAAGTTCAATTCATTTTCTGCCAGCCGTAAAGATGTGCCAGCCGATCCGGATCTCTGGTACCTGAATGTAGGTGATGCCAACACTTCTACCAATGATGCTTCCGGAGATGCCTGGTCAAGAAACTCCTACCTGGCTCGATTGAATTATTCCTACGATGGAAAATATTTGCTTACCGCCACAGTACGCAGAGACGGAAGCTCACGTTTGCCAGGCAAAAACCGCTGGCAGCAATATCCTTCCTTTGGTGTAGGATGGATTTTAAGCAGAGAGAGTTTCATGCAAGCTCAGACTGTTTTTGACTTGCTGAAGTTGCGTGCATCATATGGTAAAGTGGGTAATGATCAGATTCCTACAGACTCCTATATCAAAACAGTAGCGCTGAATCTGCCTTATGCTTTTAATGGAAGTACTTCTCCGGCGACAAACGGTGCGCAGATCAATCAGTTTAAGGATCCTAACATTACCTGGGAAACAACGGAAGAATATGATGTGGCTATTGAATTTGGAATAATTCAATCCAAACTTACCGGTGAGGTCAACTATTACAACAAGAAGGTAAACAATGCTCTCATCAATAAGCCAATTCTTTATACCGTACTTGATGCAGATCACCAGGTTCTTACCAATGCTGCAGTTATTACTAACAAAGGAGTAGAGGTAGTGTTGAACTGGAAAGACAAAATCAATGAGAACCTCTCCTACAATGTAAGTGCAAATGCCACCTTCAATAAGAACAATGTGGTTTCATTGAATGGAGGATTGCCCGTACAGGGTGGAGGGATAGGTGCCGCTCAGGGGTTTGTGACTAATACCGATGTTGGTCATGCCGTGGGAAGTTTTTATGTATTGAAGAAACTGGGCGTATTCAATACCGATGCAGAAGCAGCCGAATACGTATCCAGCAGCGGTAAACAAATTCAACCGACTGCCAAAGCAGGTGACTTTAAATACGAAGATGTAAATGATGATGGTGTGATTGACAATAAAGACAAACAATATTTTGGCTCTTATCAGCCCGTTGCTTATTTCGGTGTGAACCTTGGTGTAAATTATAAGCGCTGGGATTTTAGCATGAGCATTTACGGAAACATTGGCAACAAAGTATACAATGGTAAAAAAGCGGTACGTGTATTAGGTACTGACAACGTAGAAAAAGACATGGTTTATAAACGCTGGACGCCTGCTAACCGCAGCCAGGATGAACCCGGAGCCAACACCGGAAATCTTTTAGCCTCTGATTATTTTGTTGAATCCGGCTCTTTTGCCCGTATTAACAATTTAACGGTAGGATATACCATTCCTTCTGAGTCGCTGGAGCGTTTTAAAATTACCAGCTTCCGAGTGTATGCCACTTCGCAAAACTTATTTACCTACAAGAAATACAGTGGCTTTACATCAGAGCTTCCCGGTGATGTAATTAATTCCGGTATTGAATTATCCGCTTATCCGACCACGCGTACTATTGCGATGGGCGTAAACATTGGTTTTTAATAGTTGATCACTGAAAGAGAATACTAAAATGAAGAAACTAACTTTTATACTCACCAGCCTTTTTGTGATAATCACTCTTGGAATTATCACATCTTCCTGTAGTGAAAGTTTTCTGGATATTAAAGTACAAGGCGGAGAAACAATTGATGCTGATCCGAATCTGGCTACCAAGTTGGTAACCGGTGTTTATAACAGCCTGACGCAAGGCGATTGTTTTGGTAATGGTGATGTGCATGGATGGGCTTTTACTTCGCTTACCTGCACGATCTCTGATGATGCCGATAAGGGAAGTACACCCTCCGATCAGGCAGTGCCCATTGGCGATATCGACAACTTCACACTGACCTCTACCAACAAATTTTGTGAAACCATCTGGGGTGGACACTTTAATGGAATAGGAGCCGCAAATCAGGCATTGAATGCATTGTCTTCCTCTACGACTATTGATGCAGCACAGTTGAAAGAATATCAGGCTGAGGTTCGCTTCATCAGAGGCTACCTTTATTTTAACATGGTCCGTATGTTTGGTGCAGTTCCATTAGTGCTCCGTGTACCTGCTGATCTTGAAGATGCTGCTAATGATCCTGCCTATTCTACACGCGTAGATGCATCAATCGTTTATGATAGCATTGCCCGCGATTTACAATTTGCAATTGATCATCTTCCTATAAAAGCACAAGCCGTTACAGGACATGTTACCAAGGGAGCGGCCCAAGCCATGTTGGCCAAAGTATATATGTATCGGGGCGACTGGCCAAAAGTGCAGGCGCTAACAGACGCAGTGATTGCTTCCGGTCAATATTCTTTGGTCAGCGATTATGCGACTATCTGGAGACAAGCAGGTGACAATAACGATGAATCGATTTTTGAAATACAAACGGGTAATTTTAATAATGCCAATCTTAAGATTGATAACTATATCGTGAGTCAGGGACCCCGCTCCGGAGGTAAAGGAGGTTGGGACGATTTAGGTTATGGATTCAATACCCCTACTACCAGCCTGATTAATGCTTATGAACCCAATGATTTAAGAAAGGCGGCCACCATTCTCTTTATCGATAACTCGGGTACGCATAAAGGCACTGTATTGTGGGACGGGAGAAGGATACCCAGTTCAGACTCCGTTCAGAACCTGTATTATAACTATAAAGCCTACACCAGTATGACCAAAGAAACTTTCAAGATCGTAGCGGATAAAGATCGTCCTAAGAATGTACGTATTCTGAGGTATGCGGAAGTGTTGCTGATGAATGCAGAAGCTTCGCTTCACACCGGTTCAGGTGATGCGACTGCCCAGGTAAATAAAATAAGAACCCGCGCGGGGCTGCCTTCAAAAGCGAGTGTAACAATTGATGACGTATGGAAAGAACGCAGACTTGAATTTGCTATGGAGCACGATCGCTTCTGGGATCTGGTGAGACAAGGCCGCGCTGCACAGGTAATGCAGGCTGCAGGCAAAAAATTTGTTGCAGGCACACATGAATTGTTGCCTGTTCCCAATTCTCAAATCATTTTAAGTGGCGGAAAAATCAGCCAGAACTTTGGATACAATTGATGATGTAATAGGACGGATTAATGGAGCTGTTGAAGCAATTAATAAAAACGAGAACTAAATTTTAAAACTTAACTTTTTAACCAAACAAAGATGAAAAGAACAATGAAGTATTTATCAGCCTGCGCTGTTGCGGTAGCAATGACAGGCTTTGGATTGATGTCGTGCTCTAAAGACGATGCTTTGCCAGCGATTGATGGCTATAACAATTCAGATGAAGTAGGATCTGCTAACCTTGTAGCGCATTGGACGTTTGATACTAATAACAATGAGGTAATATCGAATACAGCTCCATCGGCTACTTTTGGAACAGTAGGTTCTACTACTGGTCAAATCGGTAGTGCATTGAATTTGACAAAAGGCGCATTAGTATTCCCATCTATCGAGAAGATAAATACAGCTAATGCTCTGAATAATTTCACAGTAAGCTTATGGGTGAACGTTAAAGGGAATAAAGGTACTGCCAATGAAGGCTTTACTGCTTTCTTTGGACTTGTACCAACTACCGCTACTGATGTATGGCCTGACTTAGTCGCAGCAGCTGAAACGGGACAATACAAACCAACTTCCGACACTTTGAAACTTAAAAATTTGTTAAATACTCATCCTGTTGGCGGAGGAAATAGCTTACAGGATAATGTTGCTCAGAAGAATGGTGATAAAGGCGCTTTCTTTAAAGGTGCAGGAAGATGGGCTCACTATGTATTGACATGGAACGCATCTACTCATCAGTTTAAAATTTATGCTGATGCTGTTTCA
The DNA here is from genome assembly GCA_023251155.1 of Flammeovirgaceae bacterium. Classification (GTDB taxonomy): domain Bacteria; phylum Bacteroidota; class Bacteroidia; order Cytophagales; family Cyclobacteriaceae; genus ELB16-189. The sequence goes on from JAHEZH010000012.1 coordinate 44,618, forward strand.
GTAGGCGGTTATGATGACAGAGGAACTACTGCGGAGTTAATTATGGCAGTTCCGATCAAGGCAGTATTCGGTAGCTTGGCCTCAAAAGACATTGGTTTTGCAAGCGCTCCTGATCAACAAAGCTGGAATCCTTGGGCTACAGCATCTATTGATGATGTGAGAGTATTCAACACGGTTCTTGCTGACAAGGATATTACAGCTTTGTTCAACTTGGGAACAGCTGGAAGATAATTTTATTTCTTAATAGGGGGTACATAGATCATTTATTTATGTACCCTCTTTTTATTCTGTAGAAGATATGAAAAGCGTTTTTGTGCAATGGATATTTTTGTTGATCTGTGCTGTAGCGATATCGTGCAAGAACGATGAACCAGCTCCCGATTCCGGAGCAAAAAATATCAGTCTGACGGATCTCAAATTGGATGGACGAGCATTCAGTTATACCTACTCAGGTACTTCAATTAACCCGGAAATGGTGTTTACCTTTTCTGAACCAATCGATCATACATCAGCACAAAGTGCATTTGTATTAGTGGACGCAGTTGGTAATGCTGCTTTGAATGTTACATTTAGCCATGGCGACAGTACTTTAACTGTACGTGCAGTTGCGCCATTAAAATACCTCACCAGTTACAGTTTTCAGGTCTCTTCTTCTCTTGCATCTACTACCGGTAAAAAACTGGATAGCGATGTGTTGGTGAAAATTGTGACCACCTATAATCCTGCCGATAAATTCCCCCGCATTTCGGATAACGAGCTATTGGATCTCGTACAGAAACAAACATTGAAATATTTTTACGACTTCGCTCATCCCGTTAGTGGAATGGCACGCGAGCGTAATACAGCTGGCAATACGGTTACCAGTGGAGGTTCCGGTTTTGGAATCATGGCCCTTATTGTTGGTATGGAAAGAAATTTCATTTCCCGTTCCGATGGCATTAACCAGGCTAATAAAATGGTCACTTTCCTGGAGAAGGCTGATCGCTTTCATGGAGTATGGTCACATTGGATTGATGGTAACACGGGAAAAGTGATTCCTTTCAGTACAAAGGACAATGGTGGTGATCTTGTTGAGACCTCTTTTCTGATTCAGGGCTTAATTACTTTCCGTCAATATTTACAACCCACCGATACTGTTGGAAACAACCTGATTAATCGTATCAACAAACTCTGGAATGAAGTAGAATGGGATTGGTATAGAAAGAATAATGAGAACGTGTTGTACTGGCACTGGTCACCCAACTACAACTGGGAGATGAACTTTCCCATGTATGGTTACTTTGAAGAGCAGATTACCTATTTTCTTGCAGCATCATCACCTACCCATTCGATACCCAAAATGGTCTACAGCAATGGCTATGGCAAGAATGGGAGTATAGTAAAGAACGCTACCTATTATGGCATCCGGCTTCCATTGGAAAGTCCATCGCCTTTGTTCTGGGTTCATTATTCTTACCTGGGGTTGAATCCTCACTTTAGTGATGAGTATGCCAACTATTGGGAACAAAATGTGAACGCTACATTGATAAATCGTGCCTACTGTATTGCCAATCCTAAGAAATATGTAGGATATGGCGAATCCTGCTGGGGCTTAACTTCCAGTGACAACCAATCCGGCTATAATGCGCATTCCCCTTCCAATGATTTAGGGGTAATTACACCCACGGCTGCTTTATCCTCTTTTCCCTATACACCTAATGAATCCATGCAAGCCCTGAAATTTTTCTATTATACTCTCGGGGACAAATTATGGGGACAATATGGATTTTATGATTCATTTAACCTGACTACCGCGTGGACAGCGTCATCTACACTAGCCATTGATCAGGGCCCCATTATTGTGATGATTGAAAACCATCGGAGTAAATTATTGTGGAACCTGTTCATGTCAGCACCGGAAGTGCAACAAGGCATGACTAAACTGAATTTTACTAGTAACTAAGAACGTATAAAGTCACATTCATGAAAGTATATCATTACCTCGCGCTTGCTGTTGTTCTATTCTCTTGTTCAAAGACGAATGAACCTACGCAATCAACGATTGATCAGCGTGTGGATTCTGTATTGAGCCAGTTGACGCTTGACGAAAAGATTGGTCAGCTGAACCTTCCTTCTGCAGGTGCATTTACGACCGGGGAAGCAGAGAGTTCTGACATTGCAAAGAAAATAGAGCAGGGCCAGGTGGGTGGATTGTTCAACATAAAGACAGCCGCAAGTATTCGTGAGGTACAAAAGATTGCGGTAGAAAAAAGCCGTACTAAGATCCCGTTGCTTTTTGGTATGGATGTGATTCATGGATATGAAAGTGTGTTTCCTATTCCGTTGGGATTGAGTTGCTCCTGGGATATGGCCCTGATTGAGCGCAGCGCACGCATTGCAGCAACGGAAGCCAGTGCGGATGGGATCAACTGGACGTTCTCACCGATGGTCGATGTGTCGCGCGATCCTCGCTGGGGCCGTATCTCTGAAGGTAATGGTGAAGATCCATTTATCGGTTCTGAAATAGCGAAGGCAATGGTGAGAGGTTACCAGGGAAAAGATTTTTCAGGTAATAACACTATTATGTCTTGTGTGAAACATTATGCTCTCTATGGAGCGATTGAAGCAGGCCGTGATTACAATACGGTAGACATGAGTCACCAGCGGATGTATAACGAATACTTTCCTCCTTACAAAGCTGCCATTGACGCAGGTGCAGGCAGCATCATGGCATCGTTCAACGAAATAGACGGAGTGCCTGCCACTGCTAATAAATGGTTGCTCACCGATGTATTGCGCAAGGAATGGGGCTTCAACGGTTTTGTCGTTTCGGATTATACCGGCGTGAGTGAAATGATCGAACACGGTATTGGCGACTTGCAGACTGTATCAGCACGTGCATTGGATGCAGGTTTGGATATGGATATGGTGAGCGAAGGATTTTTAACTACGCTTGCAAAATCAGTGAAGGATGGAAAGATCACGGAGAAGCAAATTGATGAAGCATGTCGCAGAATAGTGAAAGCCAAATTTGAACTGGGATTGTTTGATAACCCTTACAAATATTGCGATGAAAAAAGATCAAAGACTGAAATCTATACTGCTGCGAATCGTGCCGAAGCAAGAAGTACTGCGGCGCAAAGTTTTGTGTTGCTGAAGAATGATAAAAATATATTACCATTAAAGAAATCAGGAACCATTGCATTGGTAGGACCCTTGGCCGATGCCAAAGAAAACATGACCGGTACATGGAGTGTGGCTGCACGGTTCAGTGAGTCGATTTCAGTTTTGAGTGGATTGCAAAAGGCGACCGAAGGAAAGGCAAAAGTAGTATATGCCAAGGGGGCAAACCTGGATGCCGATGAGGTACTGGAAACCAACTCCACTATGTTTGGCAAAGGACTGCATCGCGATAAGCGATCATCGACTGAATTATTAAATGAAGCTGTGCGCATCGCGAAGGGTGCGGATGTCATTGTAGCGGCAGTAGGTGAAGCCGCCGAAATGAGTGGTGAAGCAGCCAGCCGTACAACGATTGAGATACCCGAAACACAGAAAGAATTGTTGAAGGCATTATTGAAAACGGGTAAGCCGGTGGTGCTGGTATTATTTACAGGAAGACCTCTCGTATTGAAATGGGAACAGGAGAATGTGCCGGCCATACTGAATACCTGGTTTGGCGGAAGTGAAGCGGGCGATGCCATTGCCGATGTGTTGTTCGGTGATGTGAACCCTTCCGGAAAGCTGACCACCACCTTTCCTCAGCACGTAGGCCAGGTGCCCATTTATTATGCGCATAAGAACACCGGCCGTCCGCTGGCAGAAGGTAAATGGTTTCAGAAATTCCGTTCGAATTACCTGGATGTTTCCAATGAACCTGTTTATCCATTTGGCTATGGCCTGAGCTATACGCAATTTGAATATGGAGAAATTCAGTTAAGTAAATCAAAAATGACAGCCGATGATTCGCTTCAGGCTTCGGTGACCGTTACGAATACCGGTGCACTGGAGGGCAAAGAAGTGGTACAGCTTTATATCCGTGATATGGTAGGCAGCGTAACGCGTCCCGTGAAAGAACTGAAGGGATTTCAAAAAATCACCTTGAAGCCGGGAGAATCAAAGCAAGTGACATTTACTATTGGCAAGAATCAATTGGGCTTCTATCACCAGGATTTAACCTGGGGGGCAGAACCCGGAGATTTTCAGGTGATGATCGGTGGAAATTCGAGGGATGTGAAGCAAGTTGTGTTTACATTGGCAGAAAATTAGATCCGGATTAGAATTCAATCTAAAGTCGTGACCACGAGTGGATTGGAAGCTCTAAAGAAGGATATTTGTATCTATTTTTAGATCGAAGGGAAGAGTAGTGTTGTTGGAATTTAATCGTATATAAAAATGAACAATTTATTGGCTGGTGTACTGGTGCCTGTCGTTATCGGCATCAGTATTTTGTTGTCGCTTTACGCAAAGAAAAAAAAACCGACCAGGCAGTCGGCCTCGATTGAGGTAAAGATGACCACCTCAAAAAAATATCCGGTAGCCCCGCGCCATACAGAGCGTTCTTCATCGGGTATCACGATCAGCAAGCCATCGCTTCAGATACGTATACCCAAGCTCATGAATTAATTCTTTATTGTTCGAGGGGTGGATGGATTTGCTTAAGTCATTAAGCAAACCGATAAACTTTGTTATTTGTCTGTATTTTTGCTGCTCAACGAAGACCTGTATCTATGAGCAAAGCCTTTCTTTTCGACCTTAACGGAACCATGATTGACGACATGCATTACCACCTGGATGTGTGGTACCACGTGCTGGTCCATCAATTGGGTGCTACACTTAGTCGCGAAGAAGTGCGCAGTCACATGTATGGAAAAAACGGAGAGCTGCTGGACAGGGTATTTGGACCGGGAAGTTTTACAGAGGAAGAAGTCGCCCGGATTTCGCACGACAAAGAAGTGCAATATCAAGCCATCTATCAACCCCATCTTCATTTAATAGAAGGTCTTCCTGCAGTATTGGCGCGTGCAAAAAGCAACCAGGTCAAGATGGCGATTGGTTCAGCGGCCATTCCTTTCAATATTGATTTCGTACTCGATAATTTGAATATCCGCCATTACTTTGATGCGATAGTGAGTGCAGATGATGTTACGTTGAGTAAACCTCATCCGGAAGTTTTTTTGAAGGGTGCCCATCTGCTCCACACTGCTCCCTCTGACTGTGTTGTATTTGAAGATGCACCCAAAGGAGTGGAAGCTGCACATCGTGCGGGTATGAAAGCAGTAGCCATCACCACACTGCACACACCTGAAGAATTCGGAGATCTTTCTAACATTCTTTTCTTTATTAAGGATTATACCGATCCACGCCTGGCTACTTTATTTTAACCGCAGACGGTTTTTTAGCCTCCAATTTTAATTTGGCCTCGTATCACCACAACGCCTTTCCAATCAGGTCTTCATCTGGTTTTGGTTTTTTATGGATGGAGATTTAAAAATGAATAGCTGTTTGTTCTGTCAGGGATAGCCGTATCCGGGTACGCTTTTCTGCCACTTTTAAAATTTTCTTTAGGTGGAAAGAACTTCTCAAGGAGACTATTACGTTTTCCTACTGAAAATGGATCTGAATCAGGTCAATGATACTTCCAAAAGTGGGAGAGTGGTGTGTAGCAGGAGGGAAGTTCTACAGCGTTGAATAGTCGCTTGTCCTTTTTATGGGCAAGGGTTAGTAATTAATAATAGCTATGGAAATCACAATGCAAGACAAGCCTGCCCTGGTGCTGGTGGCGCTTCAAAAAGGTTTTGATGAAGTGGATTACTGGGGTATTCGTAACAACCCCGATGCAGAAGACAACGCGCGTAAACTGTTGCAGATATGGCGTGCCAAAGGATGGCCGTTATTTCACCTGCAACATGCACCACCCGATCCGGCTTCTCCTTTACAACAAGGAAAGGAAGGCCATGAGTTTAAAGATGAAGTCACTCCGGAAGAGGGAGAGCACGTCATCACACAAAATATCAAGAGTCAGGTGGGCACTGCGGAGTTGAGAAAAGAACTCCATGAAGCCGGTATAAAGAAAATTGTTTTCATCGGCATGTCTACGGATCAGTGTGTCTCATCTACGGTACGGATGGCATTTCATTACGGGTATGACGCGTACGTGGTGTACGATGCTACCGCAACTTTTGGGAAACCCAATCCTGTGATCAGTGAACGCATGTTTTCAGCCGAACTGATTCACGATACTGCTCTTGCCAGTTTGAAAGATGAATTTGCATCGGTAGTGATGACCGATGAACTGATCCGCGCGATCAACGAAAATTAAATGAGTGGAAGAAGTACGTTTCTATGCGGCACCAGCAATGCAAGAGTGTTACCTTACTTCCTTTTTGAGTTTACGAAACTGCCATGGTGCAACGGCATTGGCATGTATCCACAAACCCTTTTTTGCCTTTCGTGCGTTGCTTTCAATAACATCCCATTCCGGGTTGCGGTCGTAGGGCTTGTAGTGCCAGGCAAGACCTGCATGCAATAACGCTTCATTTACATTTACTTTATTCATGGTGACCACACCAATGGTACGCCCGTATTGGTCCATGTTTTTTTGTTTGACGAATACCTGCCTGTCAAAGATCAGGTCGGCAAGGAATTTCCTGGCGACCACGCCAAAGTCCTGTGTTTTTTCAGGACAGTCAATACCATAGAGTCGTACGCGTATTCTTTTTTTGGAGTCGGTGAGTAGGGTGAAGGTATCTCCATCCGCAACAGCAACCACTTTGCCACTGAGCTGTGCAAATGAAGAAAAGGCAATCAGAAAGAGAGAAACAGTTAATAGGCGCATCCTTATTTTTAAATTCAGGGTGAAAGATACCGATGTAGGAGAGATCATCGTCTGATTGTAGCGCGAATTACTCAATCATGCTGGTCTGTCCTTTTACCCATTGAGAGTAACCACTAATGGCTTATCGGTCATGAAAATGTCTTACTATTCTATGATTGCATTGCTGCTGTGCCTATGGGGTGCAGGTGCTCAATGTCAGAACAACTACCTGCTGAACTTTACGCATAAGGATTCCCGTAGCTCAGAAAGTGTTTATTTTTACCTGGAAGAACTTCAGGCTCCGTACATGAAAGGGCGTATGGATGTGATTGTTTTGGATGATGCTTTTTATCGCATACACTTTCTTCGCCTGAGTGAACCGTCTGCCTCCTCGTACCTGGGCTGCAGCAAATATGCCGATCAGGCCATGGGTGAATTGCTTAGTATTCGTCAGCTTCTTACTGAACCGGTGCTTTACACGATCGACCAGAAACAACAGGCAATTGAAACCCAGTGTATCGCACTGCTGGAGAATAAGGGTCGTCCGAATTCAGTTTTCGCGATGGATCTAAACTCTTCCGATCGCATAAAGATGGTAGGTGTCCATTTCGATTTGTGTAATTGTAGAGTGAGTGGACCGTCTTTTTCTCCGCTCACGGATACGCTTGCAATGGTACGCACCATACGACAAACCACCCTCTTTTCAGCAGCCGAAAAGAGGTATTGGAAAGAGCATATTCATCTCGTGCTGGAGAATGCTTTTGTCAAAAACTGCCTTCCTCTGCCGGATCGGTTGGATAAAGTATACCAGGCCAGCCGCGAGTAGTATAGTGAGCCTTCACCAATATTAACTTCATCGGCAAAAAGTACTGTCCAAAGAAAAAAAGGCTCATGAAAACGTTCGCACCAATGAATACATATTGCATCTGATCTTCTGAATTTGAATATTGTATGGTCAAAATTTTTTAAACTATGCATGAACTCATTGACCGTACCCATTGTGCTGCCTGCTTGTCTAAAGAACATAATCTGGGTCCTATCGAATTGAGAAGCACCGGGCTTTCACCGGAATACAACGTGATGAAAGAGGGTGCGTTGATTGGAACGGTATCCATCTTCACGGTAGAAGATGAGGAGGAAAAAGTGCAGGTGCACATAGGCAAGTATTTGCCTTGTTAAGGGCTAAACTCAGAGGAAAATCCACGGGTAGGATACAAGCCGCCTTACCGGATGTTATTTTTTTGTTCGTTATAAAATTCGTTGATATCGTATTTCAGGAATTTCAGCAGTAATTGGTCAATTTCCTGGATCATCCCGTCATCGGTATTGGCTTTCTTCAGAAATTCATTGGCGCCCAGTTTTAGATAAGTGTCCTTATCGGCACCGTAGATAGTGGAGGAATACATCACGACAGGCACTCCCGCCAGCTTTTTATTTCTTCTGATCAGGAGAAGCGTTTCTTTTCCATTTTGCTTAGGCATATTGATATCCAGGAAGATGATACCCGGAATGGTAGTGGTTTCTTCTAAAAAGGACAGGGCCGTTTTAGAATCGGAAAAAGACGCTACTACATAGGCTGGATAAAGGCGAGTGATTGCTTCCTGAAAGAGGGCAAGGTCATCTAAATCGTCATCAATGTGTATAATGGTTTTCAATTTTGTGGAGGCTATAGGGCTAAAACGATGCGTTACTCACTTTCAGTATCCAATAGCATGATAGAAAAATGGCGTGCCAGTGTGGGGATAATCCAGGTCAATTCAGATTCCGATACCCCACAGGGGTGTGACCCACGTGCTGTTTAAACAATCGGGTAAAGTGTTGCGGATATTTAAAACCTAGTGAGTAGGCCAGTTCGCTGATGGTTTTATGATCATCAAACATGCGTTCTTTGGCGACCTCGATTACTTTGGACTGGATGTATTCCAGTGCTGACCGGCCTGTCTCTTTCCTGATTAAATCCCCGAAGTAGTTCGCGGATAAGTTTAATTCACCGGCACACCAGCCCACCGAAGGTAATCCCTCTGTAGCGGGCCTGTCCGATTGAAAGTATTCATTGAGCAATGTTTCGAAACGTTCCAATATGCCTTTATGCGGAGTGTCACGTGTAATGAATTGCCGGTCGTAAAAACGGATGCAGTAGTTCAGAAACAATTCGATCGTAGAGACAATCAACATTTTACTGTGTTTGTCAATGGCATGCTCTAATTCATACTGGATTTTGGAAAAGCAATCCACCACCAGTTGACGCTCTTTGTCAGAAAGATGAAGGGCCTCGTTTACATCGTACGAAAAAAAGGAGTAATGGTGAATGTGTTTTCCGAGTGAAGTTCCTTGGATCATATCGGGATGAAACAAGAGGGCCCATCCTTTAGGCTCGATTTTTTTTACATTAGGTAGTACCCCCATAATCTGACCGGGCGCAATGAATACCAATGTGCCGTCCTGGTAGTCATAATGACTACGACCGTACTTCAGTTCCCCGCAGTTAAGCTCTTTTAAATACACCGCATATACTCCGAAATTAAAAGTGCGGGCTGGCATAGGTTGAGCCTTTGATAAATCGAGAACGGTAACTAATGGATGTAGCGTTGGCACTCCACGCAAGGTGTTGTATCCGGTGACACTGTCGATTTTGACGATCTCTTCCATACTACTCTTGTTTTCTGAAACAAATGTAGGGTTTTAAGGTCGGCCGTAGCTGTGCCGGAGGTCCGATCAGTGATCTTGGTAGGTAAATCAGTAATCGGTATAAGCGGGCACACCGATTTGGCCCTGATATTTGTGCCAGCAAAGAAAGACGGCATTTTTGCTGTTTCTGTTCGATGAAGTCAATTTAAAATCGGAGAGCGATGAAGACACGTAAACTTGGAAATAGCGGACCCGAAGTATCCGCGCTTGGATTGGGTTGTATGGGGCTAAGCTTTGGCTACGGACCCGCAACAAATAAAGTAGATGCGATCAAACTTATTCGCAAGGCATTTGAATTGGGTGTTACCTTCTTTGATAGTGCCGAAGCCTACGGCCCGTATACGAACGAAGAACTTCTTGGTGAAGCGCTTGCTCCCATTCGTGACCAGGTAGTGATTGCCACCAAGTTTGGCTTTGAAAAAGGACAGGCTGCGTCAGGATTGAACAGCCAGCCTGACCATATCCGGGCGGTGACTGAAGCAGCATTGAAACGATTAAGAACCGATCGTATTGATTTGTTATATCAGCACCGCGTTGATCCCCATGTTCCGATAGAAGAGGTAGCCGGTGCAGTGAAGGAGCTGATCTGGGAAGGAAAGGTAAAACACTTCGGTATGTCAGAAGCCGGAGCACAAACGATCAGGAAGGCGCATGCAGTTCATCCGGTAGCAGCGCTTCAAAGTGAGTATTCGTTGTGGTGGAGAGAACCCGAAAAAGAGATTCTTCCTGTACTGGAAGAATTAGGCATTGGCTTTGTCCCCTTTAGTCCCTTAGGGAGAGGTTTTCTTACCGGAGCCATTGATGTAAATACAACGTTTGACCATACCGATTTCAGAAATGTTGTTCCGCGCTTTGCAGAAGAGAACCGAAAAGCAAATCAGGTAGTTGTTGACTGGATCAACGCATTTTCAAAAAAGAAAAAGGCAACGCCTGCACAGGTCGCACTGGCGTGGGTGATGGCTCAGAAGCCATGGATTGTCCCTATCCCGGGTACAACCAAAATTCATCGCCTGGAGGAAAACCTGAAAGCCGAACAGCTCCTGTTGAGTCAGGAAGATTTACAGGAAATCGAAGCGGCATTTGCAACCATGGAAGTGCAGGGAGCACGCTATCCTGCCGCGCTTGCACAGCAAGTGGGTAAGTAAACCATTACGCTCAGGAATTTTATTCTTTCATTAACCTTCGTGCAGCCAGCAGAGCGGCCAGACTCAATACAGCACCCAACGACAAATAGTAGCCAACGTAAGGGAGGCCATAGTTGGTGGCAAGTGTGGTAGCCAGGTAGGGTGTAAGCGATGCACCTAAAATACCGGCCAGCGTAAAGCATAAGGATGCACCGCTGTAGCGTACTTCAGGTGGAAAAATCTCGGCCAACGCGGTGCCTATAGGGCCGTAGTTAAGTCCCATCAGGAAAAGCCCGAGTGATTGAAAAAGAATGGTGACGACCAAATGGCCCGTGCTGAACAAAGGTGCGAAGAACAGACCGAAGAGGAATATACCAATGCAGGAGGCAATCAGCATCGTGGCTCGTCCGTGCCTGTCGGCAAGCACTGCAGACAACGGTATACCCGCTGCGAAAAACAACATCGAGATCATCTGAGCAATAAGAAAATCGTCTTTTGGATAGTTCAGCATAGACGTTCCCCAACTGAGTGTGAATACGGTCATCAGGTAAAAAACAAGGAACGTGGTGATGGTGGCTACCGTACCCAGCAACACTGCTTTTCCATGTCGGGTAAACACGGTCACCACCGGCACCTTCACCCTCGATTGGTTGTTCATGATGCGTAGAAAGTCAGGAGTCTCCGTGATCTTTAACCGAATGTACAATCCTACCCATACCAGGAGTGCGCTTGCGATAAACGGAATGCGCCATCCATAGCTCAGAAAATCGGGATCACTCATTGTTTTTCCAAGCAGGAAGAAAGTGCTGCTGGATAACAGAAAACCTATCGGTGCACCAAGCTGGGGGAACATTCCGTACCAGGCTTTCTTGTGAGGTGGCGCATTTTCGGTGGCCAGCAATATGGCACCTCCCCATTCTCCCCCAAGGCCAAGACCCTGACCGAAACGGAAGAGGGCCAGCAGGATCGGAGCCATGACGCCAATGGTGTCATAAGTGGGAAGAAACCCGATGGCCACGGTGGATGGACCCATCGTCATCAGTGCCGCTACAAGTGTGGCTTTGCGTCCCTTCCGGTCTCCGAAGTGACCGAACAACGCTGCGCCGAGAGGACGTGCGAAAAAGGCAAGTGCGAAGGTGGCAAGCGATGCCATCGTAGAAGCCACCGGATCGCCCGTAGGGAAAAACAATTTTGGAAACACCAGCACCGCAGCAGTGGCATAAATATAGAAGTCAAAGAATTCGATCGTAGTTCCGATCAGGCTTGCCGCGAGGATGCGTGATGCCGGATTGCTGGCAGTTGGGTTATGGTTCATGTCAATAGGTTCGGTGCGGCAAGATCAAATTTTTACTTCACAAAATAAAAAGGGAGAAGTAACGTGAAGAAACAAAATACGACCGAAATAAATGGAGTGCGATCTCCTTTACCAGGGAATAGCGTTGTGGGTGATAAACAATAGGTCTGCACATGTGTTATCTATCCGGCAATTGCATGAAGTCGGGAATTAGAAAAAGACAGCATCATGAATATCAATCCATCCGATCTGGCACAACATGGATATGTTGCGCTCGACAGTCTGGGGCATAAGGAACTTGTTCCTTTCATCAGGACCTACATGAAAAAGAGAACCCTGTTTTCAATGCTCTATTACCTGGCTAACGTCATTGCTTTCGGACTGACAGGCTACTTATTCGTTCAGGGGGTACATTCACCGGCTTATGATATAGGTGCCCGGTTCAGTTATTTCAGTTATGGTCTGGTCATTGCTTTTGCACTGGTTCCTCTCCATGAGTATATCCATGTATTGGCCTACCGGTTGCAGGGAGCAAAGAATACCTCTTATGATGCTAACATCAGGAAGTTTTATTTTATGGCACTGGCCGATAAGTTTGTGGCAAGCAAAAAAGAATTTCAGGTGGTTGCTCTTGCGCCCTTTGTTTTCATAAGTTCAGCTTTGATGGTGCTCCTTTTCCTTGTAAATGACCACTGGACGTTAACTATTGCTGGTGTTTTCGTAGCGCACACGGCAATGTGTTCAGGCGACTTTGGATTGTTAAGCTACTTTGAATTTCACAAAGAGAAAGAAGTAGTGACCTATGATGATGTTAAGGCAGGCGTGTCTTATTTCTTTTGCAAGACGAAGTGATAATCCGTAACAGGGTCAAATAGCAATGGAAAAACGGGCGTAAAAGAATTGAGATTTAAAGAAACATACCTTACTAGCTGTGCTAACAGGCAGGTATAATAAAATAAGAATGCGAAGTTATCCTGAAAAGGAATAGGTTTGCTGCTCAGGAATAGTAAATCGAACCAGTGTGTTAGGTGTTACATTACCCAATTACCTTAAATTAGCACCATGGAGTTAAACCAGATTTTTCCTCAGTTCGATAAAGAACTTATTCAGCATCTTGAAAAAATCGGTCAGGTGGTTGAGTTTAAGGAAGGTGACATGCTGATGCGAACCGGGCAATACTTCAAAAATTCATTGCTGATCCTGGATGGCCGCGTCAAGCTATATCGTGAAGGTGATGATGGTGAAGAGTTCTTTTTATACTATCTGGAAAAAGGAAAT
>JAHEZH010000236.1 GCA_023251155.1 Flammeovirgaceae bacterium
TACTGTTCAAAAAAGGCAAATGGAAAGGATGGCATGGCCGGAAAAAGAGATGAGCACTATCTGATCCACTTCATCTCTGCCGGAAGAAAGGAGACATATAATTGCTGAGACGATAAGCCATCACCATTGGCCGGCACGTTTTCCACCGGCAAATTTGAATTTTCACGAACTGAAAACAGTAACGAGGTAGCCAGCAGGAGCTGCATGAGCGGAGTAGGAATCATTCAAAAATGGTAACGGTGAAAGCAGTACCCGCTCCGGGCTCGCTGGTTACCTGAATGTTTCCGTTTATCTGTTTTGCCAGGGTATAAACCATGTACAGTCCCAGCCCTTTGCCCTCAATATCCAGATGAAAACGTTCGTAGAGTTTGAAAATCTTGTCTTTAAATTGTGTCAGATCGATACCCATTCCATTATCCTTTACAATGAATCCAACCCCTGTATCGTCTTTGAATGTTGCGATTTCAATGATCAGGGGCCTTCCTTTTGCTCTGAACTTAATCGCATTCGAAATGAGTTGGTACAGGATGCTGTGCAGGTGTATTTTAATACTATGAAAAGAATCTATTTCATCACAGTGGAGTGAAAGGGTAGCCTTGGAGGCAATAAAATCAGGTTCCATTTCTTTTTTGATGTGCGTGACCAGTTCCCGGATATTGACCCATTCCATGGGAAGGCCCACCTCTCTGTTAATGTTTAATATCAGCGATAGATCCCGGATCACCTGATCCAGGCGTTGAACGGAATGGTTCATAAAGGTTAAGAGTTGTTGCAACCCCTCGGGTACGTCCTCATGTTTAATCAAATTTAAAAGTCCTTGCATCGTAGCAACAGGTCCTTGCAGCTGATGTGACGTAATGAACGAGAACTGGTGCAGGTCATCATTTTGTTCAGTAAGTTTTCTGATCAGAATAATACGCTCCTGTTCAGCCTGTTTGTGAGAAGTGAGGTCCGTTGACGCAATACAAATACCGATCACATCGTCATGGTTGTCTTTTACGGGAGTAATGGTTATCTGGTACCATTTCTTGGATTGATCATGCAGGGTACTGACTTCGTATTTGATGGTCTCTCCCTGCTTAGCCCTGTTGAGGTAATTTCGGAATATTTCCTGCCTTTCCGTAGTGGCGAGATCGATCAGGTTCATGCCTTCTGCCAATTTCACATCGAGCATCGAATATTTTCGGAAGGCCTCATTAAATGCTTTGATCCGAAATGAGGTATCGAGCAAAATGAAACTATCTGCCGTAGTATTGAAAATGGCGCGAAGGTTACCCTCCGACTGACGGATACTGGTTTCCTGATTCCTGCGCTCAGTAATGTCGAGTGAAGTGACCATGACATACTTTACCTCTCTATCAATAAAGATGGGTTGATAGCGAAGTTCATGCACCAAAAAAGTGTTACCCATTTTAACGTAGGCATCCGTAGTGGTGGGGCGTCCTGTCATGGCTTGTGCAAATAGACTTCGTGCCATTTCGCCACGTTCAGACAATGTGGTTTCCCATAGGTAATTTCCTATTACCGGACGTTTGCCTGTAGAAGAGATGAAGAACTCTTCCAATGCTTTATTAAAAAGAACAACCCTGCCTTCTTTATCGAGTAAAAGAATTTTTTCCAGCGTAGCCTGAAAAATGATATCCAGATTTTCACGATAATGATTGAGTAGCTGTTCACTTTTACGGCTCTCGGTCACATCACGGCTGATTCCTACAATTCCCTGGACCACACCCGATGAATCATAGAGCGGTACCTTGGTCGTCAAAACAGTGCGGCTACCCATTGCTGTAGTAAGCACTTCTTCTTTATTGAGTATCACCTCACCGTTGCACAAGACACGTAAATCATCCTGATGAAAAGCAGCGGCAGCTTCGCCAAAATAATCTTTCGATGTCTTGGTCAGAGTATCCGTTTCACTGGATGCGTTGAGTAAGGAAAGATTGGCTTTATTGTTAAGGATGTAATGCAATGCACGATCCTTGACGAAAATGTAATCGGGGATATTGTCAATTAGAGAACGTAACAAGCTGCGCTCCTTCGTTAATGCCTGTTCGGTCTCTTTCATGGAAGTAATGTCTGCGGCCATGCCTTCCTGCCGCAAAGCGTGACCTTCTTGATCGCGGATGACTTTTATCTGGAAACTAATCCAGCGGATCTCATTGTTCCTGTCTCTGATGCGCAATACTGCTTCCGTATGATCTTCGGCTTTCAAATGGCGCATCGCGGTGTGACGTATGTTCAGATCTTCGGATACAATGAATCGATTCCAGGTAGCTCTCTTGTTCAAAAATTCCGCTGCAGGCACACCACTGATTTTCTCGATTGAACGACTGATGTAGTTTTGCCCCTTACCGGTGAGGTCCATGGACCAGATAACGACATGAGTGGAATCCAGCGCGCGGTTCAGGTGCTCATCCTTTTGCTGAACAATGATGGCCGCCTGTGCTTTGATTTTTTCACTGGCAGCATGTAATTGTTCATTGACTATGGTCAATTCCTCATTGGCAGCTACCATTTCTTCGTGGAGAGCGGCAATCTCTTCATTACTCTCTTTTAACTTTTGATTGTGCTGCTGTATTCCCATCTCATTTTTCTTTCGTTCTGCATCCTGGCGGTTAAGTAGAATAATATTAACCACCGTTACTACAGTGAAGAAAATCATGACGCTCATCACGAGCAGTGATATACTTAATTCGGCAGATGTAAGATGACGCCAATAGAGCAGCAGACTCAGGTACCCGAATAGAAAAGGAACGAGAACAACAAGTGGAAGTAAAATACGGGCAATCCGGCCACCAAGAAAAGCGCTTTTGATTTCATGAAGTACACCTTGGTCGTGATGAAAGGCGAACAGGGTCATGCTTAACAGAAGAAAGCACAGGTTTTTGTACAATGCCATGGGCAGGTAGGGGAGTAAGCCAAGGAATTCAGGAACACGGTTGATGTGACCTAACAAAGTAAAGAAGGCGATTACGGTAGCCAGCGCTGCGATCATCTGACCCGCCCACACTTTGCCTTTGGTGAGAAGCACCAATGCCATGCAAAGCAGCACGAAGGTAGTAGCACCATTGGGTGACATGGGGAGTGCACTGGCACTGCTTGGTGCAGAAAGCGCAGGCGTGAAGACAGTGGGGCCTTGGTCAGGTGTGTATAATACAACCAGGTCTTCAACTAGCCGGTAGCTGGCGAGAAGGAAACAGAATAGGGTGAGGGCATACGCTGTTTTTTCGAACTTTTTCTTTCGGGTCAGAAACAGTAGCATGGAAGTGGACAATACTACGAAGCATAATCCTGCAGTCGAATTCATGCCTCCGTGCTCTCCTAGTGGATTCCTTAGGAAGTCAATGTTTAACATCCATCCCGTTAACACCAGCAGCGCCATTACCAAACACAGACCAGAGCAAAAAAGAGCGACTCCTCTCATAGATTAAAGCACAATCACAGGCTTAATTTTTTGGCTGTAGTTGATTGCTTAATTTAGTGACAGTCGTGACCTCTTAAAATCAGTATATTCCTGTTTTTTTTCTAGTTAATATTTTGTATTACATCCATAGCACGAGTTTTCAGCTCACAGGTCGAGATCGTCTGTGAGTAAAGGAGTGAGAAACGGATACTTTCGTTTTTATGATTTTTGCCGGAAGCACTTTTCGCTTAAGTTAAACGGTTAGTGAGATTGAGGTAATTGACCCCAGTGCTATTCATTGACTGCAACGCAAGACTGGAATAGCTTCAATACACCAGTAGTACGTGGCTTGTATTTTTAGAGCATAGATTATCCGGATTTTTATTCGTCCTGAAGAAAGGCGTGGTGCAGGAAAATGTTTATTTCTCTGCGAGAGTAAACCCAAAACAAATTGGGCTTGTTTTGGTTTTATAGTTATGGCAAACCTTCTCATTATTGAAACTGCTTCAGCTATTGGCTGCGCATCGCTACACCCCCTTGTTTCGGAAGGGAGTGCAATGGATGGGACAATAGGAGCAATGTCAAGGTGAAAGTTTAACTGCGTAAAATGAAACGCCCCTGGAACCTCTCCAATATTCCCATATACAGTCTCGCCACCTATGAGGGCGAGAAACTGAATATGAATATCTGCACGTATGTATCTGCGGTGAGCATGAACCCGAAACGCTACATGGTAGCAGTGTATCATCCTACCCAGTCTTTGCAAAACCTGCACAACAGCACCACCGCACTACTTCAACTGTTAGGTAGACAGCATCTTTCTTTAGTCACTACACTTGGCAAAAAAAGCGGACGCCAGTACGACAAGGAAGCTTATCTGAAGAAGAAAGGGGTGCTGGAAGTCTGGAACGACAAAAGGGTATTAACCAACTGCGCTGCGCTAATGGAGGTGGAGAAAATCTGGAGTAAAGATGCCGGTGATCATACGATGTTTCTATTTGACGTCACCCGTTTCAAAACGAACCATGGAAACGTTTTGATGCTGGACGATTTGCGTGAAAAGAAACTGGTGCGCATGTAAAAGTATCTCCACCGACAAGCATGCATAAAAAACAAAATCTGCCAACCAAAACCTGTACGGTGTGTGGTCGTCCGTTTTCATGGCGCAAAAAGTGGGAAAGGGTATGGGAAGAAGTAAAATATTGTAGTGATAAATGCCGCGCGAGCAAATCAAAAAAATGAGTGCAGTCTCCATTCTATTTCCGCATCAGCTTTTCGAGCAGCATCCTGCCTTGTCAGCCAACCGGCCTGTTTATCTGGTCGAGGAGTTTCTCTTTTTCCGGCAGTATCGTTTTCATAAACAAAAACTGGTCTTTCACCGGGCCAGTATGAAGGCCTACCAGCACTACTTACTAAGCAAAGGGTATGAAGTAAGCTACATTGAAGCGAAAGAACGTATGGCTGATGTGCGTCATCTTTTGCCCTATCTGACAGAGCACGGTGTTTCAGAAGTCCACTATTGCGATGTAACCGATAATTTTCTGGAGAGAAGAATTGTTCATCACGCCGGCGCATTGAACATGGAATTGAAAAAATACGATTCGCCTTTGTTCATTTTAACGCATGAACAGGTTGATGGCTATTTTTCCGAAAAGAAGCATTTCTTCCAGACCGACTTCTATATCCGGCAACGTAAACACTTTAACATCCTGGTCGATGAAAAGCGGCAACCAGCTGGCGGAAAGTGGACCTTCGATGCAGAGAACAGATTAAAGTATTCCAAAGGAAAGAAGCCACCGGAAGTAACCTTTCCTGTAGTCAATACCTACTGGAGCGAAGCCTCGACCTATGTGGAAGCGCATTTCGCTTCTCACTATGGCATGATCAATAATTCATTTGTTTATCCAACCACATTTGAAGAAAGCCGTGCATGGCTGACTCAATTTTTAGAACACCGTTTTTTGGAATTTGGCGAATATGAAGATGCGCTCGTAAAAAACGAACGTATTTTACATCACAGTGTGCTGACACCGATGCTCAATGTGGGCTTGCTCACACCCGGAGAAATTTTGGATCAGTCGCTGGCGTTTGCCAGTGAAAATAAAATCCCTCTCAACTCCTGTGAAGGTTTTATCCGGCAGATTTTGGGTTGGCGTGAATTTATCAGGGGCGTGTACGAGGCAAAGGGCTCGCAAGAGCGAACCACCAACTACTGGAACTTCAAACGAAAAATCCCCGCTTCATTCTGGAATGGCACAACAGGCATTACTCCTGTTGACAACACGATAAAAAAAGTATTGGCCACAGGGTACTGCCATCACATTGAGCGATTAATGGTGCTTGGCAATTTTATGTTACTCTGCGAGTTTGATCCGGACGATGTCTATCGTTGGTTTATGGAATTATTCATTGATGCCTACGATTGGGTTATGGTGCCCAATGTATATGGCATGAGTCAGTTTGCCGATGGGGGACTAATGGCCACCAAGCCCTACATCAGCGGAAGCAACTACCTGATGAAAATGAGCGACTTTGAAAAAGGGGATTGGCAGCCGATATGGGACGGTTTGTTCTGGCGCTTCATGCACATTCACCGCGATTTCTTTTTAACGAATCCACGATTGGGGATGTTGATAAAAACATTTGATAAAATGCCTGCGGCCAAACAAGAGGAGCACATCCAAAGAGCTACGGTGTTTTTGAAACAATGGGATGGTGAGTAGACTGCTAAAGTCAGGCAGGAACAGCATTAACGTCATTGTGTTAAACGCGTACATGTAATCAATTAAAATCATGCAGATCATTTCGTTCTCCATCATTCAGACCTGGGAAAGGTTTTACCGCGCTAATTTTATCAATTGCCTTACGGGATTTAAATCAGTAAACCTGGTTGGCACTCTCCATAAGAACGGACAGCCTAACCTGGGTATCTTCAGCAGCGTGGTGCATATCGGATCAGATCCCGCTCTCATTGGGTATATCAACCGGCCGGTGAAGGCAGCACCTCATACGTTGGCCAACATTCAATCTACGGGTGTATATACGATCAATCACATTCATTCCTCTTTTTTAGAACAAGCCCATCAGACCAGCGCCAAATATCCGGATGGCGTGAGCGAGTTTGATGAAGTAGGATTGACTCCTGAATTTCTTGAAAACCTACCTGCTCCGTTTGTGAAAGAAAGTAAAGTGAAATATGCACTGACATTGGAAGAGATCATTCCAATCAAACTGAATGACACTTTCCTGGTCATTGGAAAAGTGCAACAGGTCTGTCTTGAAGAGCATATTGTATTGCCTGATGGATTTCTGGAACTGGATAAAGTATCATCCATTTGCAGTAATGGAATTGATGGATACTATTCGACCCGGCTGATCAACCGGTATCACTATGCCAAGCCAGGTGAAAGGACAACGCGGATGACGAAATAGCTATTCTATTCCTGTCATCTAATAGATTAAAGAACGTGTCGTTAGATAAACTTCTTTTTTAACATAGTGTGTTGATGAAGCATGTGCTGATAGCTGCCTGATTTGACCGTAAGCATATTCTGGAGCGACTGAAATGCGCTGATCGAAGAAGTAATCCGGTCGCGTACAGGATCAGAGGAGATCCCGATGTATTCGGCCACTTCATTGCCAAGGTAAAAGCGGATCTGAGAAGGCACCAGCTTTGCCTGCCATGATGGTACACTCGTTTTGTAATAACTTAACAATTCGGAAGTAAGAATTATTCCCTCCTCCGTTTTCTTAAAATTTCGTTCTTTGATGATGGTGGCCAGCTGCCTGGCTTCGGCAAAGGACACGGGTAACAAGTCTTCGTGGATGTCAAGCAGGTAACCGATATATCGCCAGGCAAACAGGAAATCCTCTTTCTCTTTTTGTGATAATGTAAATCCGGACTGCTGCATACCCAGCAGGATTATGTAAGAGAAGGCCAGGTTGGTACCAGCCATATCTTCCTGGTTGATGGGCTGTCCCCACTTTCTATCCCATTGTCCTTGTTTTTTCAGATAATACCTG
>JAHEZH010000112.1 GCA_023251155.1 Flammeovirgaceae bacterium
TCCCGAAGAAGACTACGAATGGCTGTTTTTAAAAAGTTGGTGAACATATCGTTATTCGTTATTCGTTATTCGTTATTCGTTATTCGTTATTCGTTATTCTAAATACTATTCGGTTCGTAATACCTCTACGGGATTAGAAACTGCTGAGCGGATGGCCCGGTAACTCACTGTACTTAATGCAATAGTCAACGTGGCGGCAATACCAATCATGAAGTCTGTCCATTGAATGGACGTGCGATACGCAAAGCCATTCAGCCATTCGTGCATGAAATACCAGGTGAGTGGCGCGGCAATCACAAAAGCAATCACGATCAGTTTCACAAATTCTTTTGAGAACAAGGCCACTATACTTCCGGATGATGCTCCCATCACTTTGCGGATACCTACTTCCTTTAATTTCTGATTAGCCATGAAAGAAATCAAGCCATACAAGCCAAGGCAACCAATAAAGATGGATACACCGGAAAAAATCTTGAACAGTGTAAACGTGCGTTCATCCTGGCGGTATTG
Organism: Flammeovirgaceae bacterium; assembly: GCA_023251155.1. Taxonomy (GTDB): domain Bacteria; phylum Bacteroidota; class Bacteroidia; order Cytophagales; family Cyclobacteriaceae; genus ELB16-189. Next base: position 511 of record JAHEZH010000112.1, read on the forward strand.
TTGGGCCAGATGCTGATCCAGGAACTCATAGCGAAATTCATATTCCGGATAGACGGTATCAAATGCCTTTCCTACTTCCTTCACCACCTCAGCCAACGAGGTACTGTTAATGCGAATACCGGCATCATAATAGAAATAAGGAAAATTAAGCAGCACTGTTGGAATGATTTCATCATGAAGCGAAGCCGTATGAAAATCGCCCACCACACCTACAATTTCAGCATTGATATTATTGATACCTGTAGATATGAATTTCCCAATCGCTTCTTCCGGCTGGCTATAGCCCAATTTCTTTACAAACGTTTCATTTACGATATACACGTACCGGCGATCTTCCTTACGTACAGCGTTGGCGACCGATTTCTCTTCCGCCTCTGTAAACCACCGGCCCGCTTTCAGTTGCAGCCCATATACATCTTTATAGAAACGATCGACCGGCTTTACGGTAATGGAAAACGATTCTTCTTTTCCTTTTTCAGTAAGGTAACTTCCCGTACCAAAATTATTGTCGGAAGTAGGGCTACCCAAAGAAAAGGAAACAATACCAACGCCCGCAATACCATCGAGCCGTGTCCGGAATGATTCCATCAACTCCGGTTTGTTATCCGGAATGTTAACATTGATAATGGCGTTCTTCTCAAACCCCAAAGGCTTATTCATGAAGTAATCCATTTGATCGGCGACAATCAGCGTACCGATAATCAATACCTGCGCGATAATGAATTGGAAAATAACCAGCACTTTGCGAACTCCCGCCCCCGAGCTACCCTGCGCAGCCATCTTATTTTTTAATACCGCAATGGGATTGAAACCCGATAAAATAACAGCCGGATAAAAGCCCGACAGCACGGTTGAAAATAAAGTAAGCCCGGCCAGGAATATCACCAGTGAAAGGTTGCTGAAAAGGTTCATCTCCAGTTTCTTTTCAAGAAATACATTGATCCAACGCAGCGACCACTCTGTGATACAAAGTGAGATGAGAATAGAAATGAGGATGATGATAAATGTTTCACCAAGAAAATAGAGCGTAAGCTGCCCGCGCCTGGCACCTAATGTTTTTCGAATGCCAATCTCTTTTGATTTTTTAACCGCCAATGCCGTTGCCAGGTTCACAAAGTTGATGCACGCAATGGTCAGTATAAACACGCCCAATATCCCCATAATGATCAGAGTACTGGTATCTACATTAGCCGGGCCAGGTGCTTCCGTATATTCTTTACTGAAATGCACATCACTAAGGGGTTGCACCAGAAATTTATGCTTATCTGTTTCATCGCTTCTGTACTTTTTTACAAATTCCTTCAGGCGATCATCGATCGTCTGAGGGGACATCTGATCCGGTAACACAAAATAACCGTAACCCGCAATGGTCATTGACCATTCAGTTAACGGCAAGCCATTCAAAAATTCAGGAGTAAGGGAGGGGAAAGAAACCACCATGTCAAAGGAGATGTGCGAGGTGGCTGGAGGATCAGCAATGATACCCACTACTTCCAGCTCCATCTGATTATCTAAAGTGATGGTCAGGTGGTCGCGACCTTGCATGATTTTATCCGCGAGCGATTTGGTCAGAAAAACCTTTCCCGGCTCACCTAACTCTACTTGCGGATTACCGGACAGTACTTCATAATTAAACACACTAAAAAAGAGTGAATCGGCAAATAAAACACTACCCACACGTTGTTTCGTTGTGCCGATCTTCATCAACACATCTTCCTGGTAATGCATACCTGTTGCCAGCGGTACATCCGTAAAATCATTGCGAAAGGTGGAAATGAGCGGATAAGGAATAGCCGAGCCATATTCTACACCTGAAGTAGACGTGGATTGCTGTACAATGCGATAAATGCGGTCATACTTACGATTGAACTTATCAAAGCTCAATTCATAATGAATCAGCAAGTAGATAATGATACAGGCAGTAACCCCCACACTCAACCCGAGCACATTAATCAGGGTATAATTCCGGTTTCTGATAAAGTGGCGAAAGGTGATAAGAAGATAGTTTTTGATCATGGCCGCGTGATTTAATGTGAAGCTCTTTTCCAATGATTATGCCACCGTGATTAACTACCTGAAAATCAGTCATAAATAATGAAAAACATGAGGGTAGCCGTCATCCATTGTATCGAAAATGATACAACCCGAATCGAATTATTGTAACAATTGTGATACATTGTGCCTTTAACTATGAACCCCTCCCGAATACTCATCATAGACGATGACCGCGATGTACTGGAAACGGCACGCATGTTTCTGAAACAGGAATTCAGCGTGGTGCGCATTGAAGAAAACCCGAAATCCATACCCGATATACTGAAGAACAACGAGTACGATGTGATCCTGCTTGATATGAATTTCAAAAAAGGAGTGAACGATGGTGAAGAAGGTTTCTATTGGCTGGAGCAAATTATGAAGATCGATCCACAGGCGGTGGTCATACTGATCACGGCGTATGGCGAAGTGGATCTGGCCGTGAAAGCCATGAAGAACGGGGCCACCGATTTTGTCCTTAAACCATGGAAGAACCAGAAGTTGCTGGCCACTATTCTATCTGCCTTGCAACTTCGTCAATCCAAAAAGGAAGTAGAGAAACTGAAGATCACGCAGGAGAAGCTAACGGATGAGATCAATCATCCGTATACTGATTTCATTGGTGAGTCGCCAGCGATACAACGCGTGCATGAGTTGATCGACCGGGTTGCCATTACGGATGCGGATGTACTGGTGCTGGGCGAGAACGGAACCGGGAAAGAGTTAGTAGCCCGGGCACTTCATCGTCAATCCCTGCGCAAGAACAACGTATTCATCAGCGTAGATCTGGGCTCCATTACCGAAAGTCTTTTTGAGAGTGAATTGTTTGGTCATACTAAAGGTTCCTTTACGGATGCCAAACAGGACAAACCCGGTCGTTTTGAGATTGCTTCCGGAGGAACTTTGTTTCTCGATGAAATTGGAAATCTTTCTCTTTCCCTACAAGCAAAGTTGCTAACCGTATTGCAAAACAGAAAAGTACAACGGGTTGGCTCTAATAAAGAGATACCGGTCGATTTCAGATTGGTATGTGCTACGAACATGCCATTGAATGAAATGGTAGTCGAAAAGAAATTCCGGCAGGATTTACTTTATCGTATCAATACGGTAGAGATTCGCATACCTCCTTTGCGGGAACGTATTGAAGACATTCCGTTACTGGCCGAACATTTCCTGCAACGCTACGGACAAAAATACAAGCGGCAAGGAATGAAGATTGACAAAAGCGTGATGACGAAACTAAAGAGTTATCACTGGCCCGGAAATATCCGCGAACTGCAACATGCGGTGGAGCGCGCTGTCATTCTCAGTGATGGAAAATCAATCCAGTCTGCCGAGTTATTGATTGGGGGAAATATACCCACTCTGAAAAAAGAAACTTCTCCGTTAACGATGGACGATATGGAAAAACAGTTCATCATCCAGTCGCTCAAAGATCATGACGGGCACGTGAGCAATACCGCCAAAACAATGGGTGTAACCCGAACCGCTTTATACCGCAGAATGAAGAAGCACGGTATTTAGTGTTTTGCACCGAAGTGGCTAATTGACAATTGAAAAACAGGTAACATAGATCATGACTCCATTCCATTCGCACTTCGTCATTCTAAATTCATAAATCATACCGATGTTCTACCAGCGATTTACATTCAAGATTATCTACCGCATTGCTTTGATCATCGGCAATGTGCTGCTGCTCGCATGGATAATAGGTGATATGCGGCTGTTTTTTAACCAGATCATATTGAGTATCATTTTCATTGTGCAGGTGGTGGAACTCATTCATTTTGTAAATCATACCAACCGTGAACTGGCACGCTTGTTCCTTTCCATCCGCCATTCCGATTTTACCGTGTCTTTTAAAGAAAATGCATTGGGTAAATCCTTTCAGGAATTGCAGGAGAGCTTTTCTGAAATCATTCATTCCTATCGGGTAGTAAAAATTGAGAAAGAAGCACAATTTCAGTTTCTGCAAATGCTGGTGAACCAGATACCGATTGGCATTATTTCCTTACAAGATGATCAGATCACACTTATCAATCCCACCGCAGAGCGGCTGATGAACATCAGTGGGTTAAAGAACTGGAGACTGATACAGCAGCTTAACCCGGCACTGGCCGCTGAATTAGAACAACTGAATGAAGATGGACGCAAGCTGATTGAAGTAAAATTAAGAGACGAGAACAAAGTACTGGCGCTCGATGTCAGTACCATGATCATCTTGAATAAAACGCATAAGCTGATCACGTTACAGGATCTCAATTCAGAAATAGAGCAGAAAGAAATTGAAGCATGGCATAAACTTATTCGCATACTTACGCACGAGATCATGAACTCAGTCACGCCCATTTCTTCCCTTACCGAAACCATGCAAAGTATGCTGATGGATAAGGAAGGAAAGCAAAAATCCCAACAAGAGCTGGCTGAGGAAACCATTTCGGATATTCGTTTCTCATTGAATACCATTCAGAAAAGAAGTGAAGGCCTGCTTGATTTTGTAGACAATTACAGAAAGCTCACCCGGGTTCCTAAACCGATACTGCAGCTTGTCCACCTGACTGAATTTCTCTCCCACATCGAGAAACTAATGAGTCCTGAATTGCAACGCAAACAAATTCAGCTGACGCTGACCATCGAAAACGAATCACTGCAAGCTAAAATAGATGCCGCTCTTATTGAACAAGTCATTATCAATTTGATTACCAATAGTACACATGCCGTGGCTGACAGTACGGATAAAATCATCCAGTTAAAAGCATATACCAAAGAGAAGCATCCCGTTATAGAAGTAACCGATACCGGCATTGGTATACCTGAAAAAGAATTAAAGGAAATATTTGTTCCTTTCTTCTCCACTAAAAAAGAAGGTTCAGGTATCGGGTTGAGCCTCTCCAAACAAATCATGAGCCTGCATGGCGGAAGTATTCGCGTGAGTTCACAGGTGGGTAACGGTACTTCATTTTACCTTCAATTCAAATCGTAGTTCGGGCGTTCGCTTCATCCGCTGATCAATTCAGCACATACCCGTTCTTTTCCAATTCCTCTTTCGTCAGGTGTAGAATGTTTACATCGAGTTTGATCGGAGCAACCGGTGCATGGAGTGAATCTTTCTCTACTTCCACAATAGCATCCACTACTTCCATTCCTTTAAACACCTGACCGAAAATCACGTAATCCCCATCCAATCTCGGCAATCCGTCTTTGTTTTGCACAATATAAAACTGGCAGCCCGCAGTACGTTTATCCGGGTTATCATCGCGCCCACCCCCTACCGCTCCGTATACATGCTTGAGATGGGCATTGAATTCGGGTTTTAATAAATAAGGTGAATCGGCAAAACCGGCAGGTGTATCGGGGCATCCACCCTGTACAACAAAATTTTTGATCACCCGATTAAACGTAAGAGAATCCCAGTAGCCGCCTTCGGCCAGTGTAATGAAACTCTTTTTGTGTTCCGGAGTCTGATCGTGCAGCCAGAAAAGAATCTCTCCTTTATCTGTTTTGATCTGTGCCACCGGAAAAGTTTGCGGCGGGGTGCAGCGTATAAAAATGAGTGCGGCAAGTAAAAGTAAAATCCGGGTCATAACGTGTCTGTTCAATTACAATCTCCGGTAATTTAAACTTTTACTGCCATACCGTACAAGAGGGTTGAATTATCGGAAAGGTGACAGGCAGCTTCGGTTACGTCAACCCAACTTCTTTGCTATTCATATTTTAATGTCTGCGCAGGGTTACTGCGTGCTGCCTTTACGGTTTGAAAGCCTACCGATACGAAAGCGATCAACACCACTCCCACACCTGCAATTACAAAGAGAAACGGATTGATGCTAATGTGATATGGAAAAGACTGCAGCCACCGGTCCATCATCCACCACGCTAACGGCCAGGCAATCAGGTTGGCAATTAATACCAACTGAATAAATCCTTTGGAAAGCAATAACACAATCTGCCCCACGGTAGAACCTAATACTTTGCGAACGCCAATCTCTTTAGTACGTTGAATCGTAAGAAAAGACGCCAGACCAAACAGACCTAGACATGCTACGAAGATGGCCATCCCCGTGAATAACGTAAACACGTTTCCAAACTGGCGATCCTTTTCGTACTGACGATTGAAAAACTGATCGAGAAAAAAATAATCCATTGGATTACCCGGGAAGAACGCTTTCCATGGGTCTTCTATCTGAGCAAGTATTCCGCGGGTATCGTTACTTTCCAACTTGAAGGCATAGAAGGAAGAAAATTCCGGAGAGAACCGGAATACCAAAGGCCCTACGGCTTCTTTCAATGACATCTGGTGGTAATTCTCCAACACCCCTACAATCTCCAATGTATCTCCACCATGAATGACTTTCTCTCCAATCGCCGCTTTTGGATCTTTATACCCCAACGCATCAGTCATGGCTTTGTTGAGGATCACACTTTTTGCTTCATTGGTATGGGCACGATCAAACGCGCGGCCGGCCGCCAGCTTCAATTCAAAAGAAGGAATATAATCATGATCAATGCCTACTGAATAACCGGAAATGGTTGACTCCGGTCCACCCACTAATCGCTTGATCCCATTGGCCCAATAGATTTCATCGCCCGGCACGTTCGTCGAGGCCGTCATACTCTTCACTCCTGCTATACGTAACACTTCCGATTTAAAACTTTCCATCTTTTTGGAGTAGGTAGAATCCTTTGCGCCCGGACCTTTGATCACCAGTGTTTTAGTGATATCGATACCCAGATTGGTACTTTGCATAAAGCGAAGCTGCTGATAAACAATGATTGAACCGCTGATCAGTACCACCGAAGCAACAAACTGGAATACAACCAATGATTTACGCAGTACATTGCCTTGTGTGTTGTGCACTACTTTTCCTTTCAATACCGCTACCGGTTTAAAAGAAGAAAGGATGATCGCAGGATAAAATCCGGCAAACACAGTGCCTATACCAAAGAGGATGATCACCAATACCCAGAAGTCATTCTGTAAGATGAAGTCCAATGGAATAGTTCTACCGGTTAACTCAGAGAAGGTAGGCCACGCAAGCCGCACGATAAGAATAGCAATGGTAGCCGCCAACAGGTTCATCAGGAATGACTCAGCCAGGAACTGATACATCAATTGATTCTTTTGTGCACCCATCGCTTTACGCACTCCTACTTCATTGGTCCGGTCAAAAGATCGGGCGGTAGCAAGGTTTACATAATTTACCCACGCAATGATTAGGATAAACAGTGCGATAAATGTTAATGCATACACCGAATCATTATCACCCAATTCATCGGGTTCAGATTCCTGCAAGAGCTTTGCTTTAAGATGGATATCCAGTAACGGACGAAGGAGGAACTCCTGGCGACTATTATACTTCTTCCATGCTTCCCCTCTGGTGTTTTCGAGGTAACTGTCCCATTTCGATTGCAACACATTGACATCAGTGCCCGGTTCCAGTAACACATAGGTATTGAAATCGTACCATCCCCAGGCCGTTTCTGATTCATTATTGGTTTGACGATTCAAGGTTGGATAGGAAATCATGAAATCAAACTTGATGTGCGAGTTGGAGGGAATGTCTTTAAAGACACCTGTTACTTCAAATTTCTGATCACCGTTCCAGGTGATGGTTTTACCTATCGGATCAGCATCACCAAAATATTTCTTTGCCGCCTTTTCCGAGATCACTACTTTGTTGGGGCCGGCCAGCACCGTGAGTTTATCTCCTTTCACTAACGGGAAGTCAAACACCTCAAACACCGATGAGTCCGTGATCTGCATCTTCGTTTCCTGAAAAGAAAGGAGTCCGTGTTCGGGGCTTTCATAACTGACCACTCCACTGACCGGAAACAACCGCGTAAAGCGTTTTACCTCCGGGAAATTGTTTTTCAATGCGGGGCCTACGGCAGGAACTGCTGCGGCACATTCAAAACTCAGTTCACCATTATGATAGCCATTGTATTGAATACGATAGATATCTTCTGCTTTGCTGTGAAACGCATCGAAGCTGCGCTCGTATTTTACATATTGAAGAATAAGTAAGCTGGCCGCCATACCCAGGGCCAGGCCAATGATGTTGAGTGCCGTGAATGATTTGTGCTTTAGAAAATTCCGTAAAGCAGTTTTCAGGTAATTGAATATCATATCTCTGGGGATTAGTTGAATTAAAAAACGATTTCGAAACACAATGCCCGGACGAAAAAAGCGGAATACGTTTCGTATGTATTTTCTTCGCGCACGCTTCACTCCCACCCTGCTCACATCTTCTTCAAACGCCTCCATCAGGTCGCCCTCTATCCCTTCATACAATGAAGGTGGACAAAACCATTGCAGAAAACGGAGGGCCAGATGTGGCGGCTGAACAGGAACTTTCATTTACCGAAGATCAGTATCCGACCATTTTCAGCTGTGGTATCAGCTTCCATAAATCCATTCGTGATTCTTTCATTGACCGAAGCATGGCCATGCCTGCATTGGTAATGGTAAAAATGCGCTTGCGTCTCCCTCCGCGTGCATGGGTAGCTCCGCCCATTCCTGATTTCACATACCCTTTGTCTTCCAACCGATATAATGTAACGTGCACGGCACTCAGATTGGAGTCCCTGCCTACGCGTTCTTTTATTTCAGTAACAATGGCATTGCCATAGGCTTCTTCCTGAAGAATTCCCACCATGGTTAATACCAGTTCTTCAAACTCGCCAAGATATTCTTTGCCCATTTCTATATTATTTGTAAAACAAATATAGCTGATTATTATACGTTTTGTAAAACAAATAGTTGTGAAAAGTAAAAAATGTATTTTCAGTTCACTTACGGGAACTACGCAGTCATGATCACGGCTTCTTTATCAATAGAAGACATGATCATGACATCCGATTATTGTTTTAGACTATTGTTCTTTCAGTGAGTTGACCGGATTGCTGGTAGCCGCGCGAAGGGAATGATAGCTTACGGTAAACAGCGCTACGGCAATGGCTACGACCGCTGCATAAAGAAAAACAATCCATGCAAAGCCTCCATTGTAGGCAAAGCCGGACAGCCATTTACTCATGCTGTACCAGGCTACCGGTGCTGCGAGAAGCATCCCGATTACTACCAATTTCAAAAAATCGCGCGACATCATGACCAATAGGGAAGATACCGATGCGCCCAGTACTTTACGTACCGCTACCGATTTTCTGCTTTGCTCCATTGTAAATGACGCAAGACCAAACAACCCAAGGCAGGAAATAAAGATGGCCAATGTAGAGAAGATACCAAACAATTGCGCCAGCCGTTTTTCCTGATCAAAAAGTTTATCAAAACTTTCATCGAGAAACTGGTATTCAAATTCGTATTGGGGCAGCAACGTTTTCCAGGTCTGGCTGATGGAAGAAACCATTTGAGAAAGATCGTTGGATTTTATTTTGAGCGCCATGAAGCGACCTTCATACTGAGGCTGCAGGAACATGACTAACGGATCAATCTGATCATGCAAATGTTTAAAGTGAAAATCTTCTACTACACCGATTACCTTGCCGGGATTTTCTCCTCGTCCACCGAAATCGATGAGCTTGCCTATGGCCTCTTCGGGCTTCCATCCAAAATGGCGCACTGCCGTTTCATTGATCACAAATTCCTTCTGCTTGCTATCGGCACGAAAATAAGCACCTGATTTCATTTTCATACCCAGCGTAGTAAGTAAATCCTCATCACCACTAAACTGGTAAAGATTAGCGGGTTTATTTTCCTCCGCCCCTTCATACCAGAAGGAAGACGTCTGAACCATATTGCCTGGCATCTCCAGGAAACGCGTGACACTCTGCACGCCAGCCAACCGCATCATCTCATTTTTAATAGCACGATCCCCCACACTATCACGCGGCATTTTTATAACCAGTACCTGTTCCCGATCAAAGCCAAGATCCTTATTCTGCATGTAGCTGAGTTGCGAATAGATGACATACGTGCCTACCATAATGATAAACGCAATAGCAAACTGAAACACCACCAGCCCCTGACGGAGCAATTGACCTTTCACATTGGAAATAAATTTTCCTTTCAGCACAGTAGTGGGGTTGAAATTGGAAAGGAAAAATGCCGGATACGTGCCTGCCAATACTCCCACAAAGAAAGTAACCGCAATAAGAAAAATACCGGCATACCCATTTTGGAGGGGATTAAGAACCAGTTCTTTATTTGCTATCTCATTGAACTTAGGAATGATCAGCACCAATAGCAACACGGCCAGAAGCAATCCCATAAAACTGATCAGTACTGATTCACTGAGAAACTGAAATACCAGTTGTGCTCTCTTACTTCCCACTACTTTGCGAATACCTACTTCGCGCGCACGCTTCATGGATTGTGCCGTAGTCAGATTCATGAAGTTGATACAGGCTATGATCAATATAAAAAAAGCGATAGCCGAAAGAATATAAATGGTATTCATATTTCCATTGGCTTCTATTTCCAGACCACGGTTGGAATGAAGATGAATGGATGTGAGTGGTTGCAATCTTAAATCATTCAGGTCCTGATCAGCGGTACGCTCTTCATACTTATCCATGAAGGAAGAAATTTTCTTCTCGAAAGCAACATGATCCAACCCTTTTGGCAAAACCAGGTAAGTATAATGGCTGGTTAAATAATTCCATCCGTCCGGCGAACCAGGACGCATCGGTGGAAGATTGTCAGACGAGACCATGATCTGCATGTGAACGTGCGAATTGGAAGGCAGCGGCTCAAATACACCAGTGATTTTATATTCGGTTTTATCGTTAAGCAAAGTCAGTGTTTTACCAATCGGATCCTGATCACCAAAGTAAACACGGGCACGCTCAGGTGTAATGACCATGGAGTTAACTTCGGCCAGTGCCTTGTTGACATTACCCTTTAGTAACTTAATATCTAATACATCAAACACAGAAGAGTCTGCATAAAATACTTTCTCCTTATACTTGATGTCGCTGTCCGCATTACGAACAAATATCTCGGCGGGCTTAATCCGGGTGAAGGTTTCAATCTCCGGGAAGTTGTCTTTCAGTAATGCACCGATGGGGAAAGCGGAAATGGCCCAGTTGTTGGCTTGCAGGTTTACCGCCATACGATAGATACGATTCGCATTTTTGTTCTGCTTGTCATAGCTCAGTTCGAACTGAAGAAAGAGGCTGATGAGTATACAACAGGCCATGCCGATAGCCAGACCAACGATATTGATGCCGGCATGAAGTCGGTTGCGCCTGATACTACGGAACGCCACAAGAATATAATTTCGAATCATAAGTAAGTGGTAAAAATGAATATGCAGTAACTATTTATTGAGGATGAAGTCCATCACCAAAAAGTTCTGAAAAAGAAGGTGAATGGGTTCAGAATACCTTAAACGAGGTGATTTGTTCTTCCTGCAAAAAGGAGCAATAAAAACCATCCATTCTTCTTCACACTTCGCTTTGCAATAAAAGAGCCAGCGCAGAAAAAGCTATCTAACCCGTAAAAAAGAGGGTGGATCATCCCAACAGTGTTCAATTCAGAAATCGGGGTGCTCGAAACCGAACAACGTGTGCATTAGACATGGCCATGAATCACGACCGTGAATGTGACAGGATCAACGTACGTCTTAAAATCCGTATTTCTGAAAGAGTCGTTTCAACTCCTGCAACACCAGTGGATGATTAGTGAGTTCAATTGCTGTAGCGGCCTCCTTCATTTGTTTGATGAGTGAAGAATAGTGAGCCAGATCCAAAGAAGAATTTTGCAACTCTTTTAAATCCCTCTTCAAAAATTCCTTTTTTACTGCACTGATAGCGAAGGTCTCGTAATGTTCTTCCAGAAAAGAAAGAAGTGCCGCATCTTTGGTCAATTCATCGATCTGACGATCGCGTGCAGCACGGATCATCGAAATCACTTTCTCTATTGATACCTGCGGTGATGATTCCTGAACGGAATACTTCTTTTCCATTGTTTCGGGTAAGCGATTATCTCAAAGATAACAAAAGGATATAATTTCCTTTGCCAGAGCGCGATGTTAATTCTGAGTTTTCCTTTTTACCTTAAAAAACTACACTTTTTAAGCACGAAATGATATCTGCTGAGAAAAAACAAGAAACGAATCTGAACTTCACACTGCGCTAAAAGAAAATCGTGCTTGCCTACGGGAGCAGGCTATTTTTAGCTGTCGGGAGGTTAAATAGCTGATATACAAACCGTAAGTTATCTCATTATCACTTGATGAGAAGATAAACTCAACTCATGCAGTCAGCAATGGCTTGATTACCGGCCATACTTTATCGGCAATCACCTGATAACCTTTGGCGGATGGATGGAGTCCATCCTGCAGATTCAGGTGAGATACTCCCATGACTCCCTCCAGAAAAAACGGAACAAAAGCCATCGGGTACGTAGCTGCCAGCTTGCTGAACAAAGTATGAAATTCAGTCGCGATCGTTACCGGAATAAAACCGGGGAGCTGCATGCCCATCAAAGCGAGTTTAGCGCTCGGGTAACGTGTCTTCACTTTCTCTATAATGGATTGTAAATTTTTTAACGTACTGGCAACAGGCACCCCACGCATCACATCATTAATACCTAATTCCAATACGAATACATCTACGGTACGACTAGTCCAGTAATCGATACGTGCCAGGCCTCCTGCTGAAGTATCTCCACTGATGCCGGCATTCGTTACCTGATAGGGCAATTTTGCGGCATTGATCTTCTGCTGGATTAAAGCCGGAAACGATTCTTTGGATGCATCGGTCAATCCATATCCGGCAGTCAGACTATCACCAAAAAAGAGAACGTGTTTCATACTTTACTATTTATTTCGAAGAAATCATTTAAATCATCTAACCCGTTGCCTCTACCGATCGCTCTTCGAGCTGATCCATTTTCATTTTCTCGTTTCTTCTCCATTCGCGATGATGCAAAAGTGGTCCAATGATCAGTGCAATCAATATGGTCACTATCCCCTCGGTAGCAATCGTATTTGCAGCGCCAATATGATGAGAGAGTGTTCCGATCAGTAATCCTCCGATGGGTTGCATACCAAAAAATGCCATGGCATAATAACTGATTACCCTTCCACGCATGGCAGGTGCTACATTCGTCTGAATCAACGTATTGCTAATCGTAGTCTGCGACATCATTCCAAAGCCCACAACACTGAGAAAAAGTAAGGCAAGAGGAAGGTGTGTAAGATGAGAGAATACCAGCAACCCGGCACCAAATAGCAATGTATTGATAAACAAAATCTTTTTCAGGTTGGCACCCGGCTGTAACGAGGCGAGAAAGAAAGCTCCAGCCATAGCGCCAAAGCCAATCGCGCTATTCAGGTAGCCAAACGTAGAGGCACTGCCCGTAAATATTTCTTTCGCATACACCGGCAGCAGTGTGATGTAAGGAAGCGATAAAAAACTAATCAGTGCCAGCATGATCATGACATTCGCGATGGACGGAGTATCTTTCAAATAGGTAAATCCATTTTTTATATCTGCCCACGCACTGTTGGTGCGATCTGGTTTTTGATACGGAGGAAGTGTAATGAACAACAACGAAGTAATGACCGCAATAAAACTGAATGCATTAATCATAAAGCAGACCGATGCACCGAATGATTCAAGTACAATTCCCGAAAGTGCAGGGCCGATCAGGCGGGCAAGATGAACCATGGATGAATTAAGCGCTATTGCGTTGGCCACATGTTCTTTGTTCTCTACTATATCATACACCATAGCTTGTCGTGCCGGCACATCAAATGCATTGATAAATCCAAGCCATGCACTCAGCAACAAAATGTGCCACACTTCATAGCTTGCGGATAACACCAGCAATCCAAGAAGCAATGCCTGTATCAGCGAGGCTATCTGGGTAAGCAGCAAAACACGATACCGGTTGTACCGATCTGACACCATGCCTCCCGGAATAGAGAAAAGAAACGAGGGAAACTGAGTTGCAAATACCGTTACACCTAACATTAATGAGGATTGCGTTCTTTCATACACCAACCAGTACACTGCCGTGCGCTGCATCCAGGTACCAATCAAAGAAAGCGACTGCCCTGAGAAGTAGTAACGGTAATTGATGCTCTGAAATACTTTTAATGCAGGAATGGTCATCAGCTGATCTTAGGGAACACAAAATGCGGACACAACATTAACAGAGAGCACAAGGAATTGCTAACTTGATCATAAAAAAGTGAATCGTTTTTTTACAGCGTTTAGCCGCTGGTTTCCGGAACTAAAAAATGAAGAGACAAATTCAAGAAAGACTGCCTGTACACTTCATTCAATCAGACTTTAGCAGGAAAGTAGAGTGTAAACTCTGCGCCTTCGTTTATTTTACCGTGGGCTGTAATCAGTCCTTTATGATTTTGCATGATTTTTTTACACAACGCCAGACCAATACCTGATCCGGTGAAATCGGCTTTGGCATGAAGGCGGGTGAACACATTGAAAATAGCATCCTTGTGCTGATCTGAAAAACCAATACCGTTATCCTTCACCACAATTGCATAGTAGCTACCGGGTACCAATCGCTCCGGATTCACTACAGTCTCTTTAAAAGAAATATCAATAACAGGCGCAATATCCGGCCTGGCAAACTTCAACGAATTGCGGATTAGGTTGATGAACAATTGATGCAACATAAATGAAACGCCATCTACCGCGGGCAATTTACCTCCCGTGATTGTGGCATGGCGTTCAACAATATCTTCATTTAATTCATTCACCACTTCATTCACCACCAATGTCAGGTTGACTTCCGTTAGTGTTTCATTGAAGCGTTGCATCTTCGAATACGTCAGTATGTCTGAAATCAGTGTCTGCATACGGCTGGCCGAATTATTCATCCGCTGAATGGAATCGATCACTGCGGAGGAAAGCTCATCACTATTACGATCCAGAATACGCGAAGCAAACACCTGGATTTTCCGCAGAGGCTCCTTTAAATCGTGCGTACTTATCCAGTTCACATTCTCCAGCTCGGCATTGGTTTCTTTTAGTTTTTCACTCAGCACACGGTACTTCTGCTCTTCTTCACTGAGAAAAAGTAAGTGCATCTGTTTCTCCAGGCTTTGTGCAAAAGTAGCTGCGGCATAGAGCTCTGCTTCTCTCCACTCACTACTTTGAAATTTCTTCACCTCTTTCCACAGCTCAAAAGACTTACGTGGTGATAATCCTTTTTCGTCTTTAATGATCGCTTTACTGGGGTCACCTGCCCATTTCACTTCTTCCAGCGTTTCATGGCGAAACCAGATGACACCCATGTTCAACACATCATCCAGCAAATGCAATAAGATACCCGCGGATGTATCGCTGATCGAAGCAGCCTCCGGATAAATATCCACCAGCTTGGAAGAAAAGATGACGTCTTTATCAGAATGTAACTTTAAGGCGGTGATGATGGAACGAATGGTTTCCTGCGAAGGCACATTACCACCGCTATAGATATCATTATCAATGAATATGGCGACTCCATTCGCATTGCACAAAGCGAGCAATTCTTTTTGTACGGCAATCATCTTAAACGATTGACGATCGAGCGAGTTGGTTTGCGCGAGCATTTTCTCCAGCGCACTGTTCACCTGCTTCGCCAGTGTATGCTGTTCTTCTACCTGCCGTACATTGATTTGTGAGGTCAGAAAATGCCCCTGAAGCTGTGCCGAAATACGCGTGAAGCTATTGATGTACTTCACCGAATAGTGGTGGCACGCAATCAATCCCCACAATTCATCCTGATGCATCAGTGAAATCGTAAGCGTGGCACCTACTCCGATGTTATGCAAGTACTGTACATGAATCGGTGATACACTTCTCAGTAAGGCATTTCCCAGATCCAAATTTTTAGAGGGTTCATCATCAATCGTAAAAATGGGAACGGGTTGATAGTTTACATCTACAATGAGACGAAGTAGGTTTTGTTTATAAAGCGCTCTGGCCTGCGCA
Source organism: Flammeovirgaceae bacterium (assembly GCA_023251155.1). Lineage (GTDB taxonomy): Bacteria > Bacteroidota > Bacteroidia > Cytophagales > Cyclobacteriaceae > ELB16-189. The sequence goes on from JAHEZH010000112.1 coordinate 16,453, forward strand.
GGGATATCGGTATGCGGATAATGTACTCCCAGAAACGATTCAATATCATCGCGCTTGCTCTCCGCAAATACTTCTCCGTTATAATCTTTATCGAAACGATAGATCATCACGCGGTCATAACCGGTAATCGATCGTGTTTCATCGGCTACCGTCTGGCAAAGCTTTTGCAGCGAAGTGGAGCGCTCCATGTACGTAACAAACTGACGCGTCTGGTTATAAAAAGCAGACAGATCGGAGGAAGAGGAAACACCGGGTTCGAACTCAAGAATATACCGGTCACCACTGGCGTGAATACTCACATTGTAGGAACTTCCATTCAATTCCATTTCCAGCGGAGAAGAGAAACTGGCAGATTGACTGGCGATGTAATGGAGCATTTTCTGGTGCTGAGAATGACCCAATACGGTTTCGGTATTTTTTGAAAGCAACTGCTCAGGACGAAGATTGATATAGGCAAGACTATTCGCGCTACAAAAATCGATGGTGTAATCTTTCTTTTTGATCGCAATCAGAAATCCATGCGGCTGAATGCTTCCGGGAATATGAATAGGCTCATGTTCACAGTTGGTCAGATTAACAATGTCCCTATTTACAATATCTTTGATCTTCATTACCTCAACGCTCTTTTCTTATCCTATCTGACTTCCGGAAGTGAAACAAAGTAATTGTAAATGGATTGAAAAGCCTGCTGGGCTCCTTCGGTGATTTCCTCCTGAGAGTTCGTTTGAACCGCATAAGCGGAAAATGTATTCAGGAAGGATTTCCACAACCGGCCGGTATGCTCTCCGTAGCCTGTAAAAAATGCAGCCCCATCACTCCAACCTGACCACCGTTGTTGCAGGTGTTTCAAAATGACTCTGCCTCCCAGCGTAGATCCTTCCACTACGTACACTACGCCCAATGCAAAGGCGGGTGAAACGGGAAGTGTAAACGGGATAAAAGCTGGGTAAGAGGGAATTACAGCTTGATTGCTCAGGGCCTTTAAATCGGCTTGAATTGAAAAGAGTTTTCTTCGTTCTTCTGTATCCTGAATGATTTCGCTTATCACAGGAAATAACTGTGCTTCGGTGAATTCAATGACCTCCTTCATCGCAGCAAGATAAGCGGCATACTGCTGTATGTTCACCTGCTCGCTCATCAGGTTCATGGACAACGGAGATTGCTCCAGTTGCCGATGCATCGGGGCGGTTTCTTCTTTCAGCTTTTTAAAAAACTGCTCTTCCTGCCTGGGTTCCTGCACTGCCTGAGATGATATCATGAATTACGATTAATCAGTGTAAACAAAATTCTCACGATTGGCTTTAAATTTTTCCCAGTTGATGGAAAGGCTATAGGCAATCGCTTTTTTATACGTCCGGTAAGAAAGAGGCTTGGTAATAAAAAAATTAGCTCCTCTGTTCTTGGCTTCATCAATATCTCTCTTATCATCGGAAGTGGAGAGTATAATTACCGGAAGGTTTTTCAACTGATCATACTGACGAATCTCTTCCAGCACTTCAAAACCACTTTTGCCGGGCATATTCAGATCAAGAAAAACCAGCGAAGGAGCAACCAGACTGTTCGTCAACTCAGTCAGAAGTTCATCGGCACTATTTTTCACCTGAATTTTAAACGGACCTTCCAGGCCTGCAACTGCTTCCCTGAAGAGAAGTTGATCATCCGGATCATCATCTGCATAGAAAATAGTCAGATCGTTCTGTCCCATAGTTCAAAGATAATATCTTTAACCTATGGGACAGAATGACCATTTTAGATTTTATACCCAAAAAGCAAGGAATAGCAAGCCAATCGAAATAGCGTGGATATTTTACCGCAAAATCAGCTTGCACTGACCTTTATTTTGCCCTCAATGGAATCGTCCATTGTTTTACCAACCAGTGCGCCCACGGCTCTCTTTATCAAGCCCACCGCCATGTTGTGTTTGGTGTCCCAATAATAACCGTCTACCGGTTTCACCCTGATCACCGTGATGCGGGCATCATCCACTCCATCGGTGAACCAGGTTTTTAGTATGGGCTGCCACAGTTCTTTTATTTTTTGTTTGTCTTTGCTGATGGTGGCCACACCATACAAGGAAAGAAAATCAGAATACGATGACCCTTGAAACAAAACCTGCACGTTAGGGTCAGTCTGCAGCTCATCATTCTTATTGCTGTCCTCCGGGCTTAGAAACCATAAGTTTCCATTGTCATCCAGCTTTTGCACCGACATGGGCCGCGTAGCAAAGGCTTTCCCTGTTCGGATATTGGTGCAAAACAGACAGCTCCCTGCCTTATTCACCAGCTCTTGTATTTTATGAGCAGCTTCTTCCCCAAACAAGTCTTTATAATTCTCTTCCGTTTGTTCTCTGTTGATACTATCCATGGTTTTTCGTTTTAATGGTTAAACAAGGCAGACATTGACCTGCCCTGATCATTCACCATTGAAATTGTGATGCCATGTGAACATGAATTACCCTGCAATTTCTAATGCCTGAATCGTGGTGTTCGTATGGTGCGGCTTTTTCTAATATGGACAGTCTTGTTTTTCGGATACTTCACTGAAAATGCAACCCGGTACTTCAGTATGTCGCCAGGAGATAATGTTCGTACCCATTGTATTCGGCCAGAGGCTGCATCCAGGCTGGCACCAGAGATATCGGTTACTTCAACAGTAATATCATTCTCTTGAGAAACCGGAACCTGATCTTGTGTTTTAATTACAATTGGAATAGACTTATTATTACGCCCCTGTATCTCATAAATAAAAGATTCGTTCCGTTTAGTTCCAAGTAAAGGCGTAGCGCCTTTATCTTCCACTTTGGCTCTGCTTATTACTATTTGATTATCTCGTCCCAGAGAAAGTTCCAGTGTATCACCGATCATGCGTGTATTGATAAAAGACTCGCCTATGTACGTATTCTTATAATA
>JAHEZH010000013.1 GCA_023251155.1 Flammeovirgaceae bacterium
ATCCGGGCGGTATGAGTATAAGAACAAAGGTTTTGACCTGACACTGGAAGCGCTTGCTCACCTCAATGAACAGCTGAAGCGTGACGGCGTGGATGTTACCGTGGTGATGTTCTTTGTTACTAAACGCGATTATCAGTTTATCAAGCCCGAAGTATTGCAGAGCCGTGCAATGATGGAAGAGATACGGCAAACGTGCGAGGCTATTGAGGGACAGATCAGCAAGCGGTTGTTTTATGCTTCCACTACTTCGCAGGATAGTCGCCTGCCCGAGCTCAATGATTTTGTCGATGAATACTGGAAGCTGCGTTACCGCAGAACAGTGCAGTCATGGAAGAGCAACAAGCTTCCTCCGATTATCACACATGAACTGGTCGATCAGGAAAATGATGAGATCATTCACTTCCTTACCCGCAGAGGTTTGTTGAACAAAGCCGAAGACAAAGTGAAGGTAGTGTATCATCCTGATTTTATAAATTCAACCAGCCCGCTTTTTGGTATGGATTACAATCAGTTTGTAAGAGGTTGTCACCTGGGTGTATTTCCGAGTTACTATGAACCATGGGGATATACTCCGCTGGAGTGCATGGCGAACGGTGTGCCTTCCGTAACGAGTGACCTGAGTGGATTTGGAGATTACCTGCTGAAGAAATTTCCCGATCATGAAAAGCATGGGATGTATGTAGTAGAGCGGGGTAAGCGCACGTACGACTGGAGTGCCAAACAACTGGCGGGATTTATTTATCAATTCTTAATACAAGATCGCAAAGACCGCATTACCCAGCGCAACAACGTAGAGAGCTATTCTTCTTCTTTCGATTGGGCGAACCTGATTACACACTATGAGGAGGCGTATCAGCTATTGAGGTAAACGGTTCGCTGTTGTTCATTCGGACGAATTCGCGGTAGTAGAGGCTTACAAACGATTGAAATATTTTGCAATTTGAGCCGCATTCCATTACTTGCTGCAAATGACCCGGGTATTCTTGTTTTTAGGACTTTGCTGCTCCCTTTCGCTAAGTGCACAGCAGGATCAGTTTCGTTTTGCCCGGCTGGACATCAATCGCGGACTTTCGCATAATTATACCTCGTGCTTTCTCAAAGATAGCAGGGGATTTATCTGGATCGGAACCGGCTCCGGCCTCAACCGTTTTGATGGGTATTCGGTAAAGATTTTCAAGAGCGATCTTCGTGATACAACCACGATCAGCAATAACAATATCAATACCCTGTTTGAAGACCCGAACGGGAGAATATGGGTGAGCAGTACTACCGGTACTTCCGATGTTAATATCTTCGATCCGGTGACCGAATTATTTACGCATAAGAATAGTGCCTACCTTCGTCAGTATGGTATTGCTGATGGACGAATTACGGATATCGTTAAAGACTCCCAACATAACTTCTGGTTCATTCATTACGAAAAAGGGTTGTACCGCTACTCCTCCCGGACGAAAACAAGTGAACAGGTAAGCTATACCTCGCCCGATAGTTTGAATAGTGAAAACAGGGTAGTGTTTGTAACAGAAGACACGTCAGGTACTATCTGGATCATTCAGGAAAACGGTATTCTCAAAAAGATCAACCCCGCGACTTTAAAGGTAGAATACTCCAATTCATTTTTGAAATCACTTTATCGCAGTAAGGAGTCTTCTTTTAAAATGGTGGCCGATGCCGATGGCGATCTTTGGATTTTTCTCAGTAATAGTAATCACGGTGTTTTTGTATTCAATACAAGAAGCAACGCATTTCAGCATGTTCACGAAGGGGCTTCTGCGCTTAAGCTGAACAATAATATTGTCAGAGGCATTGCTCAGGATAATCAGGGATTCATCTGGATAGCCACGGATCATGGTGGGCTGAATGTGGTAGATAAGAAGAAGCAAACGATCCGCTATCAATTACATAACCCGAGTGATGACAAGAGCCTGGCACAAAATAGTATCAATGCACTTTATAAAGACAGGGATGGAATACTATGGGTGGGTACTTTCAAAGAAGGTGTATGCTATTATCATGAAAGCCTGGTGCGGTTTCCGTTGTACCGGCACGAGCCTTCCAATCCGTTCAGCCTTCCCTATAGTGATATCAACCGGTTTGTTGAAGATGAAAAAGGGAATCTGTGGCTGGGCACTAATGGGGGAGGTCTAATTTATTTCAACCGAAGCAATAACACCTACAAGCAATTCCGGCATGATGCGAAGAATACAAAAAGCCTGAGTAGCGATGTGATTGTCGGGATGATTTATAGTCGTGATAAAAAACTTTGGATAGGTACTTACTTTGGAGGGCTCAATCAGTTTGATGGTAACGAATTTAAACATTACCGGCATAATCCATCCGATCCGCAAAGTCTGGGTGATGAAAGCGTATGGGAAATTCTGGAAGACATCAATGGCGATTTTTGGATTGGTACACTGCGATCGGGCCTGGATGTATTTGATCCGAAGCGCGCTACTTTCCGACATTACCGGAATGGAGACGTGAACTCTATTCACACCAACTATGTGGCTGCGCTTATGGAAGACAGCAAAGGAAACATATGGGTGGGTACTGGTTTTGGGGTAGATGTTTATGAAAGAGAAACCGGAAGATTCATTCATTACATCAACGATCCGAAAGATCCCCAGTCCTTATCCAACAACAGTGTGCTGTTCATTCTGGAAGACAGCCGGCATCTGGTGTGGGTGGCTACGCAGGAGGGATTGAATCAATATGATCCGGCAACGAAAAAATTCACTGCATTACGCGAAGAAGATGGACTTTCTCACAATACGATTCTTACCATTGCGGAAGATCACGAAGGAATGCTGTGGCTGGGGACATCGAACGGCATTTCCAATTTAATTATATCGAAAAAAGAAACAGGCGGTGGTTATTCATTCTCATTTAAAAATTACGATGAGTCGGACGGACTACAGGGCAAACAATTCAATGATAATGCGGTAGCGAAAACCAGTAAGGGTGAAATTATTTTCGGAGGGGGTAACGGGTTCACCATTTTTAAGCCTTCAGAAATAAAAACCAATACCATAAAGCCCCGGGTAGTCCTTTCTGATTTTTATCTGTTTAATAAAAGTCTGAAAACCGGAGAGAAGGTAGATGACCGGGTGCTGCTGCCCCGATCGATTTATTCCTCTGAAGCAATAGAGCTCCGCCACAATCAGAATATATTTTCTATTGAATTTGCAGCACTTAATTTTATCCATCCTGAAAAGGCACAGTACAAATACAAGCTCGAAAATTTTAATACTGACTGGCTTACCACGGATGGTACCTCCCGCCGGGCAACCTACACCAATCTCGATCCGGGTGAGTATGTGTTTAAAGTAAAAGCGGCCAACAGTGATGGTCTTTGGAACGAAGAGGAAGTGAGTTTAAAAATCACGATCCTTCCTCCTTTCTGGAAAACTTCTACTGCTTTTGTGCTGTACTTCTTTTTTGTGCTGGGCGTTTTGTATGTGATACGCCGATTGATTCAGCAACGTGAGCGTACCAAATTTGCCATTGAGCGGGAGCGTCAGGAAGCACAACGCATGCATGATATGGATCTGATGAAAATCCGCTTCTTTACCAACATCAGTCATGAGTTCCGCACGCCACTTTCACTTGTGCTTACACCACTTGAAAAGATCATTAAGAACACGCCTAATCCGGATCAGAAAAACCAGTTACAACTGATATCGCGAAATGCAAAACGGTTGCTCAATCTGGTCAATCAGCTTCTTGATTTCAGAAAACTGGAGGTACAGGAAATAAAATTCAGCCCTTCGGAGGGAGATATTATTCTCTTTATAAAAGAAACTGTTCTCTCTTTTTCGGATATATCGGAGAAGAAAAGTATTGAATTTACTTTCCATACTTCTGTCGATTCATTGGAAACGGTTTTCGACCAGGATAAACTGGAAAAAATACTTTTCAATTTATTGTCCAATGCATTCAAGTTTACGCCAGAGCGGGGTAAAGTGTCGGTAACGGTCGACGTGGTTGAAAAAGCAGGTGACGTAACCCAATGGATACAAATTAAGGTAACGGATAGCGGAATCGGTATTGCGAAGGAAAAACAGGAGAAAATATTCGAACGGTTTTTTCAGGCAGACCTTCCTAACAGTGTGATCAACCAGGGAACCGGAATAGGATTATCCATTGCCAAGGAATTTGTGCGCGCACATGGTGGTTTCATTGACGTAGATAGCGAGTTAAATCAGGGCAGCACGTTTACGGTGCTTCTCCCGGCGAGAGAGATTGTTTCGGGTACAACCCCTATTGAACAAGGCGATACCGCCATATCGAACAGTAGTTTATCATCGCCAGCGGTTGAGCCGCATGCGGGTTGGGAACCGGCAGACCAGAGCAAAAAGCCTGTACTGCTTTTGGTAGAAGATAACGAAGACTTTCGCTTTTACCTGAAAGACAATATGAAGCAGAGTTATCAGGTGATGGAAGCGCATAATGGTGCGGAAGGACTTAAAATGGCACAGGAATACGTGCCTGATTTGATTGTAAGTGATGTGATGATGCCGGTAATGGATGGTATTGAAATGTGCAAGAAGATACGTTCCGATCACCACCTCTCGCACATACCCATCATCCTGCTTACTGCCCGAATGGCGGAAGAGCAAAAAATGGAGGGCTTTGAGAGCGGTGCGGATGACTACATCACCAAGCCTTTTAATGTGGAGATCCTTCAGTCGCGGATAAAGAATCTTCTTCAACGCAGGGAGTTGTTTCAGAAGGATTTCAGAAAACAGATAGAAGTAAAAGCCAGCGACATCCAGATCACTTCCATGGATGAAAAGCTGATTCAAAAAGCGATCAGAGCTGTTGAGGAACATATTGCCGATCCTGATTTTTCGGTGGAAGACCTGAGCCGGGAGTTGGGTATGAGCCGGGTTTATCTTTATAAAAAACTGGTGGCCTTAACCGGAAAGGCACCCCTTGATTTTATTCGCACGATCCGTCTGCAGCAGGCAGCACAACTGTTGGAAAAGAGCCAGCTGAACATTTCAGAGATTGCTTATAAAGTCGGGTTTAACAACCCTAAGTATTTTGCCAAATGCTTCAAGGAAGAATACGATATGCTTCCATCCGCCTATGCTAGCTGGAAGAAGAAGTAGTTGTTTGTTCGATCAACTAACAAATCGTACCTATATCGTTACGATTTGGTAGCCCTGATAACCTGGCCGTACCAGTAGATTTGTAAAGAATCAAAAGCGAACTTATTCATGGATAACCTGAAGAAGAAAAACAGGGTACTACTGGCCGTTGAAATTCTTATTTACATCACCATCGCTGTTTCTGTCGCTTTTCTGATCATCAATTAACTCCGATTCCTTTTCCCTTTCCTGGTTTGCTGCGTAGTGCTTCTTACAGCTATCGGTATCATCGATGGCGTGTTGCCTGCTTTTCCTTTGCTCTTCTTCACGGTTTGTAATTGGCTCATCTTTATACTGTTTGAAAAGGGTAAAGCCCTCCGGTTAACATTTGTATCCCTCATCGGATACAATTTTAGACCCCTGTTAACCGCTAAATCAGCACAACGGAACAATTGAATACCCTCCTAGGGTGGCTGGAAGCCTATTTTTACGCAATCGATTTCGAATTTTTTAAAACGAATCGATTGCGGCATTAATGATTCCACCCAAAGGTTTAGATGAAGTTTTCTTTAGGGTTTGGTTCAGGACCACTGCAGGAATGGGACACTGTTCCGTTCCTGGCAGTGCCTCCGGAATGTCGTGCATAAACCAAACAAAGCACTCAACCAGAAATAAATAACCTTAACCTTAAATCAACTCGTCTATGATCAGAAAAATCTACAGAAAGCAATGGATTGCTGGTGTACTTTTTTCTTTAATGGCTTCGATCAGTGCTTATGCACAAACGCAAGTCATCAAAGGAAATGTATCCGATCCTACAGGGAACGCCATCCCTGGTGTGAATGTGATTATTAAAGGAACCACCAGTGGTACAGCTACGGATGGCTCCGGTGATTTCTCTATTGCCGCATCTCCTGATGAGGTGCTGGTGTTCACTTTTATCGGCTACAAAGCACAGGAGATAAAAGTGGGAAGCCAGACTCAGATCACGGTGAAGATGCAGGAAGATGTGGCATCACTGCAGGAAGTAGTCGTGGTTGGCTATGGAGAAATGAAGCGCACTGATCTTACCACCGCACAAACTTCCGTATCCTCGTCCGATATTGCACGTACGGTAAACACGACCATTGAGCAGGCCATACAAGGTCGTGCAGCAGGGGTTTACATTACTCAGAACACGGGGCAGCCCGGTGGAGGGATTTCTGTTAATATCCGTGGTATCAACTCAATCAACGGAACAAATGAACCCCTCTATGTTATTGATGGTGTACAGATCCCGGGTCAGTCTCCTTCATTCGGATCTTCCAGTTCGTCTAATCCACTGGCCGGTATCAATCCTTCTGACATCGAATCAATTGAAGTTTTGCAGGGGCCTTCTGCCACGGCAGTATATGGTTCGCGAGCCACTAACGGTGTGTTATTGATTACGACCAAACGTGGTAAAGCAGGTGATACACGCATCACTTATGGTTTTCGATATGGCGTGCAGACTGCACCCAAAAGTCTGAAGGTGATGGACCTGCAGCAATATGCGCAAATGACCAATGAATACCATGCTCTTGCCGGTGGCAATTCTCCTTTGGAGTTTCTGGACCCATCGCTATTAGGAAAAGGTACCGATTGGCAAAAGGAATTGTTTCAAAGCGCACCCATGTCGAATCACCAGTTAAACTTCAGCGGAGGTAGTGATAAAGTAACCTACTATTTATCCGGTGAGTATTCTAACCAGGATGGCGTTGCACTTGGATCTAGTTTTAAACGATACTCGACACGATTGAATGTAGATAATAAAATAAAGGACTGGCTTACCATCGGAGGTAATTTTAGTTTTAATCAAACTAATGATGTACTCACGACCAGTCAGGAAAATATTATCAGCAACGCACTGCAGCTTACTCCGCAGATACCGGTCAAGAATTTTGATGGTACCTGGGGTGGAGGAGATGATACCAACCGGGCCAATCAATTCGCTCCGGTTAACCCGATCGCCATTGCCAACCTGACTACTAATGAATTAGTAAGAAGACAATTTTTGGGTGGATTGAATCTGGGAGTAACGCTGATGAAAGGATTGACATTCCGGTCTTCCTTCAATACCAATGTCGGCTTTTCAAACTCTACCTACTTTGTGCCCAGTTACAAGTTTGGTTATGCAGTAAATCCTACTGCATCGCTCACCAATTCTGCAGGCACTAACACGTATTGGAACTGGAATCAATTACTGGAGTATAACCGATCATTTGGCAAACATAATCTGAATGTGATGGTTATGCACGAAGCGCAGGAGTCAGCCTGGAAAAATATTTCAGCCGCACGTACAGGCTATGTGGTGAATGTACTTGATCTGAATATCGGTGATGCCAAAACGGCTACCAACGGTGGCGGACAAGGCGACTGGGCAATGGAGTCGTACCTGGGAAGACTCAACTATAATTATGCGGATAAGTACATACTGATGGGAACGCTTCGCGCCGATGGATCAGTGAACTTTGGTTCTAATAATAAATGGGGAATATTTCCTTCCGTATCAGCGGCATGGCGGGTTTCGCAGGAAGAATTTTTTCAAGTGCCTTTTATTAATGAGCTGAAACTTCGGTTCGAAACAGGATTAACAGGAAATCAAGGTGGTAGTGGTGCAATCTATTCTCCGCTCGAAGCAGCCCCTACACAATGGGGAACCGGATTTCTGCCTAGCAGATACAGTAATCCGGGATTGAAGTGGGAATCGACCAAGACGAATAACGTGGGGTTGAATCTTTCTGTGCTGGATAACCGGCTTCAATTCGAGTTTGATTACTATGTAAAGACTACCGATAATCTGTTGTTGAGTAATCCATTACCCTGGTATATGGGTACAGAGGGCTCCGGATCAGTGGGCGCACCCACTGTAAATATCGGTTCGCTGCAGAATAAAGGATGGGGCGTTACCGTCACTACCGTTAATATGAACCGCGATGGATTTAAGTGGGAAACCAACTTTAACGTATCCGGTTTCAAAACGAAAATCATCTCCTTCTATTCTGATGCCGCCTTCATCAATCGTACCTCATGGTGGTTACAGGATTGGACTCAGCGCTCTTCAGTAGGCCGGGCTCCATGGCAATTTCTCGGATATGTTGAAGAAGGTCTTTTTCAATCAGTAGACGAAATCAATAACAGTGCAGTACCTGCCGATAATAATGGGAATCGTCTTCCTACCAATGAAACCACCGGAGTATGGGTGGGTGATGTTAAGTTTAAAGATATCAGCGGCCCCAATGGAAGTCCGGATGGAATCATTGATGTGTATGATCAGACATTCATAGGCAATCCTTACCCGAAAGTATTTGGAGGTATCACCAATAAGTTTTCATACAAAGGTTTTGATTTGAGTGTTCTGATAACGGGTACTTATGGTAATGATATCTATAACTACATCGCCAAGGTGAACACTAACCCGAATGCAATTAACCTTAGCCGCAATATGCTGGTGGATGCATTCAATTATGCAAAGGTGACTACAGATGGAGAGGGTAACGCAGTACTGGCTAATCCGGAAACCAATGTATCCCGCATTTCATTAGGGCCTAATGGAAATTATGCGCGCCATACCAGCCGGTGGGTGGAAGACGGTTCTTTTTTACGGTTAAAGAACGTAACACTCACGTATAATCTTCCTTCTTCTTTAATGTCAAAGCAGAAAATTGTAAGAGCAGCACGTGTTTCACTGAGTGGTCAGAATCTGTATACCCTGACCAAATACACTGGTTATGATCCTGAGGTTGGAGCTTCGGTAGGAAGGGATGTAAGCGCAGCTAACCAGGCAATTGGTTTGGACAATGGACGCTATCCATTGACTCCTGTTTATTCAATAAGTATTGGTGTTGATTTTTAATGATTACTGAAATGAGAAATTCAAAACAATTTTATACAGGAATCACTTTCCTTATCACGGTTGTGCTTCTTTTAAGCTGTAAAGAAGATTTTCTGGAACGCCCGCCAAAGGATACCATTGTTGATGGAAGTTTTTACCAAAACGATGATCAGGTACTGGCAGGCACCGCGCTGCTTTATAACAAGGTATGGTTTGACTATAACGATAAGGCTTCCTATAACCTTGGCGATTTTCGCGGAGGGACCGCCTTTTCGGCATACAACGACCGTGGTAATGTTGAATTTAACACCACTGCCAATACGCCTGAGAACGGGGCTTCCTGGCGTGCGTTTTTTAATGTGGTGGGGCAGTCTAACACGGCGATTCAAAACATCAATAAGTATGCGGGAGCGGGAGTATCGGCTAATGTAAAGAAGTACGCCATTGCCGAAGCCCGGTTTATGCGAAGTCTTGCCTATCGTTTTCTGGTGATGAACTGGGGGCCGGTGCCTATCATTGAAAACAATCTTACACTTCTGTCGGACACAACGATCGCCCGCAATACCGTAGAAAGTGTTTGGAAGTATGCTACACGCGAAATGCGTGCTGCCGCTAATGATCTTCCCGAAGTGGCGTTGCAAACCGGCCGCTTAAACAAATGGGCAGCGGAAGCCATGCTGGCGCGTTACTATCTCACCCGTTCAGGTATTGGCGCATCAGCAGGAAGCAGAAACCAGGTCTTTTTGGATAGTGCAAAGTACTATGCGAAAAGAGTGATTGATCTGAGCGGGGCATCATTACGCCCTACCTATGAGGAGTTATTCCGATTTCCTTACGATAATAATTCGGAGTCGTTATTCTCGCTGCAATGGTTTTATTCCGGACCTACCACCTGGGGAACACAGAACAGCACACCTGCTTATCTGGCCTATAGCTCGGACATTGCCAATGGCGATGGATGGGGAGGCGATAAAAGTGCTACGTTGTGGATGCTTCAGCAATACGATGGATTTATTACCAATGGAAAAACACTGGATCAGCGATTGAAGGCAACATTTATGTTACCCGGTGCCACATATCCGGAGATAACACAATCGATCCCCGGCGGAGAACAGAAATTGGTTTTCCCTTTCGCTGGCACTGACAATAATTTCACTTCGATCAAGAAGTACGTCACCGGGAAAGCGAAAGATGTAAACGGAGAAGCGGCCTCTCAGCGCTATGGTAACGATACGTATATGATTCGCCTGGCCGAAGTTTACCTGATTTATGCGGAAGCCGTTTTAGGAAACAATGCATCTACCGTTGATGCTACGGCGGTTCAGTATTTCAATAAAGTTCACATGCGTTCAGGCTTACCTGCCTTTGAAGACCCGCTTACCTTCGATGTGATTTTTAAAGAGCGAATTCTTGAATTTGCGATGGAAGGCATGGCGTGGTATGACCTGGTGAGTCTTCATTACTATGATCCTAACAAGGCGTATTCCATCATCAGTAATCAGGACAGGGCTTTATTCTTTGTTGAACCCAATCAGTTTCCTAATCCTTCGTCATGGAAGGTGACGCCTACTTCATGGGTCACTACAAGAAAGTACACCGCCAATGCAGGTAATTTTCTGATACCTGTTCCTGCTGCCGAATTAAGTCAGGCTCCCAACCTAGCGAAGGCTCCTGTCGAGTATAATTTCAACAAGTAATATTAAGCGTAATCGATTATGAAAATCAGATATCAATCTATATGGCCGGTGATAATTGTCACCCTGGTGGCGGTTATCTATACCTCTTGTTCCGATAGTGAATTGGTGAATAATGGCGAGCCGATGGTCAAGTACATTCGGGTAACCGATCCGGTTTCTTCCGATTCATTACTGGTGGGCGCCTTTCAAAGTAACCTGGTGGCCATCATTGGAGAGAACCTGCAAAGTGCACAGCAGGTTTGGTTCAACGATCGCAGGGCAACACTAACACCCACATATGTGACCAACACATCCATACTGGTAACGGTGCCCAGTGAAATTCCTAAAGTAATCACCAACACGGTAACGATAGTCTTTGCCAACGGAAACACACTGGTGCATGACTTTGAAGTAAAAGTAAGCGCCCCCACCATTACTACCATGAAAAGTGAGTATGTGCTGGCCGGTTCGGTGGCCACCATACGAGGCGATTTCTTTTATGAACCTTTAACGGTGACCTTTGCCGGAGGAGTAACCGGTGATATTGTTTCCATCGAGCCTACATTAATTCAGGTAACTGTTCCTGAAGGTGCTGCTCCCGGACCGATAAAAGTAAAAACCAATTTTGGTGAAGCAGAATCTGCTTTTTGGTTTAGAGACAACCGGAACATTTTTATCAGTAGTGACCCTTACACGGGCTGGTGGAATGAAGGATTTGTTGTGAAGACTGCCGGCGAGAATGATCCTCCATTAATCAATGGGAACTATATCCGTGTGGTAAAAACAATCAATGCGTGGTCGTGGCTGGAAGTAGCCGGAGGTCCTCCTGATGCCATGGGACCTATCAGTAAGAATATTCCGGATGATGCCATACTCAATCCCGCTAAGTATAATCTGAAGTTTGAGGTCAATACCAAGAAGCCGTACAACAATAATGTGATTAAGATCAATCTGGGTTTGAAGAATGATTTTAATAACGATGAGTACAGATGGTTGCCTCCCTACGATACGAAAGGTGAGTGGGAAACCGTAGTGCTTCCATTGGAGACGGTGATGGAGAAATTTAATACGTCAGTAAGCACAAACGGCTACTATACCCGACTCTTGTTTCACGGGCCGGGCGATCTTGACTGTGATATCTCGTTCGATAATTTCAGAGTTGTTCCTAAATAATCGGGTTGTTTCAGAACCATTTAACATTGAATAAGTATTATGACAAAAAGATATAAAATAATGCGGGCGCTGGTGTCCGCATTCCTCATCGCTTCCTCATTAGTGCTGGTTTATTCCTGCAAGGATGATAATGAAGACAATGCTGCCAATGATATACAACTTTTCAGTTTTGGTCCTTCTGTGCTGCGCGGGCAGCAGTTGAGATTCATAGGAACCAATCTGGATAAGGTGACTTCGATCGTTTTACCGGTTAACGTGGAAGTGCCCGCTTCTTCCTTTAAAACGGTAACGGCATCTGAAATCACGATTGATGTGCCGGATGCGGCAACGGAAGGACTGGTTACGTTGAAAACACCCAATGGTGATGTAGTGACGAAAACATCGCTCAGCATACTGGAACCCATCACGATTACATCCATAAGCCCGGCAACTGTAAAGCCCGGAGGTAAGATCACCATTGAAGGAACCTACCTCAATCTTATCAGCACGGTAACTTTTGCAGATGGTAAAGCAGTTACTGATTTCGTTAGTCAATCCAGAACCAAGCTGGAGGTAATTGTACCGGCAGATGCAAAGACAGGTATTGTTATTTTGAATGATTCGGAAAAAATCCCCAATGTCATTAAATCAGAAACGGAACTAACGGTGGTGCTGCCGGTGGTTACTAATCTCCTGCCCTCTCCGGTAAAGGCCGGGCAGAATGTAACGATCACCGGTACGGATCTTCATCTTGTTAATCAGATCACGTTTAATGGTGGGGCATCGGTTACTGCTTTTGTAAGTAAAAGTGAAACAGAGATTGTGCTTGCTGTGCCAACGGATGCAAAAGAAGGTGTTGTCACTTTAGGAGTGGCCTCCAAGGTTCCGGTTCAATCCACCAAGACCATTACATTAGTTGTTCCTACCCTCACAACGGTTACACCTAACCCTGCCAAGAATAAGAGCATGATCAACGTAAAAGGAACGGACCTTGATTTGATCAGCAAAGTTGTTTTCGGTGGCTCCGTGGAAGGTGAAATTCAAAGTGGTGGGACAAGTACGGATATAACCGTAAAGGTTCCGGATAAAGCAACTTCCGGAGTGGTGGTTTTTAGTACAAAAGGGGATAAGTCGGTATCTTCACCCACACTTGCCCTGGTGAAACCAACCATCACCTCCATTGCTCCGTTGGCGGTGCAAATGGATAATGATATTACCATCACCGGTACGAATCTTGATCTGGTGAGTGAAGTGAGATTTGCCGGTGACACAAAAACAACAGTCACTTCTGCATCACCTACACAGCTGGTTGTCAAAGTTCCGCTGGGTACTAAAACAGGTGCCATTACCTTGGTAACAATTAATGCAGATCAGGTGGTTTCTACTGACCAGGTCACCATTCTGGCCAATGTTCCTGAGATTACAAACATCACCGCTATGGCCAAACCGGGAGGTAAAGTCACCATTACGGGTGTGAAACTTAATCTGACAGAACAAGTGATCTTTCCGGATAATGTAAAGGCAACTCAATTTGGCAATCGTACAGCCACACAACTGGAAGTGTATGTTCCTGAGTTGGCAAAGAAAGGTAAAGTGAAAATCAAACTGGTGACCTATGATAACCAACAAACCGAGACACCAGAGATAACCATCTCCGGAGTGGACCCGGTTACCGATGTTTCGCTGGTATTTTTCAATTTTGATGGTCTTGATCGCTGGTGGGGTGATACAGGAGCCAACGAGAATAATTCTGCTCTATCATTGAATGGTACCAATTACTTCCGTGTAAATGCCAATCTCACCAACTGGACAGGCTACTTCTGGCGAAATGGAAAGAATGGGTTTCCGGCAAGTGCTATTGGAACAGACGTTAACAACTACGTGCTGAAATTTGATATCAATGTTTTGGAACCGATCACCGGCGGCGAGTTTGCATGGAGATTGAAAGGTACAGATGGTGACTTCTTTGCCTCCTGGAAGCCATGGGCTGAAACGGGTTCATATCAAACCGATGGCTGGATAACAGTGACTATTCCCATCAGTGATTTTGCCGATGGAAGTAAACACATTACCGATCTGAATACCATCAGCGAAGATTTTGGAGTTGCCTTTAACGCAGGCACATCGAAGGTAAACGTGGCGATTGATAACGTGCGCTTTCAGCACAAGTAATTCAATTGGATATCGGGTAGCAGGAGGTATCATGAATGGTATCTCCTGTTTTCTGATTCATACATTGAAAATGGGAATATCAAAATTTATTGCGGTGGATGTGAAGTACTGTATTTACCTGTTTCTCTTTTTTGCATACACGATAAGTAAAGCCCAGCTTCTTGCTGATTTTGAAACCACTTCTGTATCTCCGGCACTCTCCGGAGAGCAGGCTTCCATAACGACTAATCCGGATGTAATTGGGAATAGCAGCAGTAAAGTAGCCTACTATAGAAAAGCATCAGGCAACTGGAAAGCCATCTATTTCAATTTTGCTTCTGTGAAAAATACGGGAGTGGCTGATCAGCTGACTTTTAAATTAAGGAGCAGCCTGCAGGGTCGTGTATTTGTAAAAGTAGTAAAAGGCGCTACTACTGTACTGGAAGACTGGGCTCCGGAGTATGCCTTTCGCCCTGAAGCGGGTAAGTGGACCGTGTGTACACTGAACATTGCTTCCATCAAGAATAAAGACTTTGATCGGATCGAAGTAAATGCTGCTGTCGATAACGAATCGGTAGCCGATGTCTATCTGGATGATTTCAAGCTGGTGAATTCAAAATCGCCCAATGGTGAACCGATTATTGAAGTAGCCGTTTCCCCGGATCAGGTAGTGGCATCCGATGTGGTTCATTTTGATGCCTCTTCTTCGGTAGATAGTGATGGAACCATTTCATCGTATCAATGGGATTTTGGCGATTCACAAACCGGATCAGGGGCCGTAGCGGATCATGCATTTGTAAGCGATGGTATTTATATCGTATCGTTAATCGTTACCGACAATGAAGGCAAGCGGGCCTATTGGAAGAGAAACATCAATGTGTTTCCTGCCTCCGGTAAGTTAGGTAAGCTTGCATTCACCCATTCACAAATTAATACATATGAAAAAGCGGAAGCCCTGTTTCTTGTAAAGGGAAGTTATGCCAATGTATATGATCCTGATCTACTAAAAGTAGATGCCGTAATCACCCGGCCCGATGCCAGTACGCTGACGGTACCTTGCTTTTATTATGAAAAAGCAGTCTATACTCCCACAGGAGATAAGTGGACGAAGAGTGAGGGTAATGGCTACTGGATGTTGCGCTTCAGTTCATCGAAGGTGGGAATGCATCAGGTCCAACTTCGTCTTACGGATGCCGAAGGAACGGTAACTTCCGGTTCTTATTCATTGAAAGTTGATGCGGGTGCAAAGCCGGGTTTTATAAAAGTAGACCCTAACAATAAACAATACTATCGCTATACCACGGGCGAACCTTTTTATCCTTTGGGTATCAATGTGGCGTGGAACAGCACCACCAACTATGCCACTACGATTACCAATTTAGGCAAGAGTGGAGCTAACCTGGTTCGCTACTGGCAAGTACCCTTTGACAAGCAGGGATTGGAATGGAAAAATGGAAGTGGCTTTTATAAAGGACTTGGTGTATATAGCCAGGAGGCGGCCGCAGAGCAGGATTCTGTTTTTAGTCTTTGTGAAAAAACCAATACCTACCTGCAGGTCACTTTATTTCAGCATGGCATGTTTTCTGAAACAGTAGATTCAAACTGGGCCGATAATCCCTATAACAGTGTGAATGGCGGACCGCTTACGAAAGCAGAACAGTACTTTTATGATGCTACGGCCAAAGCCCGAACTAAAAAATTGCTACGTTATATCGTGGCACGCTGGGGTTATTCGAGGAATTTGTTTGCCTGGGAATTATTTAACGAGGTGAATTTTACGGGAGGCTACCCCAATCAAACGGCTCAATGGTATCCGGGGGTGAAAGCATGGCACGACGAGATGGGGCAGTACATTAAATCCTTGGATGCTTTTGCACATCCGGTCACTACCAGTTCAGACGAAAGTCACTTGCCTGATATGGATAAATTAACCGGCCTGGACATAGTTCAGTATCATTTATACACTCCCAGTTTGCTACCTACACAGGTTACGAAAGATAAAAATCTGCTGGCGAAAGTTACCCGAACAGGTGTGATCAATGGCGAGTATGGACTTGACGTCACTACGGCCGATGTTCCCTTTGATGTACAGCGTAATTCCATCTGGACGGGTATAATGACACAAGTGCCGCATATCATGTGGAAATGGGAGAACTATATGAATACCACCTGGTCTGATTTGTTTACGATTCCATCACAGTACTTACGTGGTGAAGATTTCGTTTCACAGGGAGCTTTAACGGACTGGACGTTCAATGTGGAGTATGGCACAGCCAAGCTTTCATCAGTTGGTTTTTACAGTTCTGCCAATTTCTATGCATTGATTTACGATAATGACAATCGCACTAACCTCAATAAAGTTGTCGTTGATTTATCAAAACTACCCGCTGGCCACTATACACTTTACTTTCATGATGTACTTACGGGTGCTGTCACGCAGCGCGAGGAAGATATTTATTCAGGGCATAATCAGATTGAGCTCCCGGCATTTTCAAAATCCATTGCCATAAAAGCAAAGTACACATCGCCATTGCCGGATACCGTTACCGGTGTGGAGCCTGAATTGATCGAAAATGAAATTGTTCCTTATCCCAACCCTGCCGGTAGTATGGTTCAGTTTCGTGTACCGAAAGGCGGCAACACCCGGGTTGTAGTTCTGTTATATAATGTTACCGGCAAAGAGCTGAATCCGGATTATGATGTGAATCATACCGATGGATTAGTAACCGTCAATCTGGCCAACAGTGCGGATGGCGTTTACCTGATGAAGATCCGGGCAGGTGAGCGATCGTACTTCAAACGAATAGTGCATATATCCAAGTGAAGAATTAATGAGTTTACGAAAGCAGATTTTAATTGTCGTAGTTATTGGTTTTCGTTTTTTTAGTGGTGAGCGTGTCTTCGCTCAAACATTAATGGATAAAGCGGCAACAGCAGAAACAAAAGCATTGTATGCTAATCTAAAATACATTTCTGCTAAAGGAACGATGTTTGGCCATCAGGAAGATCTGGCTTATGGAGTAGGGTGGAAGGAGGTAGCGGGAAGATCGGATGTGAAAGAAGTGTGTGGCGACTATCCTGCTGTTCATGGATGGGATATCGGCAAAGAAGGCCTTCCTGAAAATGTGGATGGCGTTCGTTTCAGCAATATGCAACAATGGATACGCGAAGTATATGGACGAGGAGGCGTAAACACCATTTCATGGCATGTAAATAATCCGGTATCGGGTAAGAGTGCATGGGATACAACCAGGGCCGTAGTTCATATTTTGCCGGGAGGAAAATTACACAACGACTTTTTGATTCAATTGGATCATGTGGCGGCTTTTCTTGCAGGCTGTACGAATGGAGAAACACCAATCCCCATTATTTTCCGCCCTTATCATGAACACAATGGTACATGGTTCTGGTGGGGAAAAAATCATTGTACGGAACAGGAATATATTCAGCTTTGGCAGTTTACCGTTGATTATCTGAAGAACACAAAGGGACTGCATCATATTATCTATGCTTTTTCTCCTGACCGTAGCCGGATGGATGTAACCAAATTGAAAGCATCTTTTTTGTATGCTTATCCCGGTGATGATTATGTGGATGTGATGGGTCTTGACGATTACATGGATGTAGGTGTGAGCTGGAACAAACGGCCTCGCCAACAACAGGCCAACGATTTTACCGAGGCACTGAGAACACTCACGCAGCTTTCCATAGAAAAGAATAAGCCAGCGGCACTCACTGAAACGGGCCTGGAAGGAATCACCAATGATAAATGGTTTACAGAGGTCGTTTTAAAACAGCTTAAACAGAACAAGGATATTCAGTTAGCATGGTTTCTGGTGTGGCGAAACGCAAATGAAAAACATCACTATGCACCTTTTCGTGGACATCTGTCCGAGAAGGATTTTGTTCAGTTTTACAATGATCCATTGAGCTTTTTTGAAGCAGACCTACGAAATATTTATAAGTTGGATAAACTGGAAATAAAACCTTAATCGATGAGAATACCCTGTTTGCTATTGTTATGTGTATGGTTGTTGGTGCTTCCGCTGAAGGCCCAGGATACTCAGGGTTTTTTTCTAACGGACTTTACCCCCAGGTCGGCAACACTGCCTGTTTATACTGAATATGCGAAGCCGGCCACTGCAAGTGTGACGATCCATGCAGACATGAACAATGTGGTGGCAAAAGTTTCGAAATACCTGTATGGTAATAATGCCAATCTGTACATGACGCAGATGGTGGATCAGCCCGGCTTAATCAAAAGTATAAAAACATTATCACCGAATCTTTTGCGGTTTCCCGGAGGAAATTTGAGTAGTGTCTATTTCTGGAACGCAGCCACCAATCAACCTCCTGCCGATGCCCCTTCTAAATTGCTTGATGCGGATGGGAAAGAACAAGACCCCGGCTATTGGTATGGAAAGAATACAGACGACTGGACTTTGTCTCTGGATAATTATTATAAAATGCTGACACAAACAGCAAGTACCGGAATCATTACAGTCAACTACGGCTACGCCAGATACAGTACTGCTGCTAACCCGGTGGCGGCAGCGGCTCACCTGGCTGCGGAGTGGGTGCGATATGATAATGGTCGTACTAAGTTTTGGGAAATTGGTAACGAAAGTAATGGCACCTGGCAGGCAGGGTATCGGATCAACACATCGGCCAATAAAGATCAACAGCCTTCGATTATAACAGGCGAACTGTATGGTAGCCATTTTAAAATTTTTGCCGATTCCATGCGTAAAGCAGCTGCGCAAGTGGGGGCTACCATTTACATCGGGGCACAATTGCTACAGGAGGAACCCGCCAGCTGGGCAACAGCTACTGATAAAAGCTGGAACCTGGGTGTGTTTCAAAAGTCAGTTAACTTACCTGACTATTATATCATTCATAGTTATTACACGCCCTATCAGACCAACTCAACCCCCGCTGATATCCTGGCTTCGGGTACCAAAGTGACCAGTGACATGATTACGTATGTGAAAACGGCCATGACTACCGCCGGTGTTACTGTAAAACCGGTAGCGCTGACGGAATGGAATATTTTTGCTGAAGGTTCCAAACAACAGGTGTCGTACATCAGTGGTGTACACGCTGCAATTGTACTGGGCGAATTAATCAAGAATAAATACGGCCAGGCCAGTCGTTGGGATCTTTCCAATGGATGGAACAACGGAAATGATCATGGCCTATTTAGTAAAGGCGATGAGCCAGGAGGTATTCCAAAGTGGAACCCGCGACCGGTTTACTATTACATGTATTACTTTCAGAAATACTTTGGTGATCAAATGGTGAGCTCATCGGTGACAGGAAATGGAGATGTGCTCGCCTATGCTTCTAAATTTGGCTCAGGGCAGGCAGGGCTGGTGATCGTGAATAAGGGATCAACCGATCAGAATGTTGCAGTTGACTTGACTCATTTCGGTTACGGGGACCGGTACTACGTGTACACACTAACAGGTGGCACTGATAATGGTGACTTCTCCTTGAAGGTAAACATAAATGGCCAGGGACCAACCTTAGCTGCCGGTGGACCCGTTGATTTCGAAACGATTGCTTCACGCTCAGCGTTGATTGCCGATGGGATAAGAATCTCGGCTCCTAAGAGGTCCGTCTCATATGTGTTGATAGAGCAGGGCAATAATGTAATTACGGAGGTAAAGGAACCTGATACGGCCTTGGTGAGAGTGTACCCCAATCCGTCATCAAATGGTTTTATAGTTGATCTTCCCCCGGGTAGATTTACAAAAGCCCAAGTTGTCGATTTAACGGGAAAAGAGGTTATTCTGTTTTTGATAGACACATCTCAGCGGCAGCTTACTATTCATCAGCCGTTGGCCAGAGGTGTTTACATTTTAAAGTTGACTGGCGGCAGTGGTTTGGTGACCCGGAGAATTACCGTGGATTGAATAACCATTCATTGTCACTAAACCATTTTCGATATTCACCGGATTGACTCCGTTGTGTTTCATCGGTCCAGACGACGGGCATCACTGAATTTTAACGCATGCACACTTTCGTTGACCTGCTTCGAAGTATAACGAAGACGTGTTTCTGTGAAGTTAATTTTATACTCCCTCATGTAGTGCTGAAGATTGCCAGGATGATTCTGTGTACTACGATATCGCTGATTGAATAGCACGCTGCCTTAAAGTGAAATGGCCATTTGGTTGAGCACGAATGGAATCTTATCTTGCCAGCTATGGAAGATAAAAAACAAGGTCAACTCGTTCGCTCACTCGGTCTCTTCTCTGTCTTTCTGCTCACCGTAAGTTCCGTAATCGGTTCAGGTATTTACAAGAAAGTAGCCCCGATGTCGGAGGCACTGGGTTCACCTTCGTTGGTCATGGTGGCCTGGATACTGGCTGGTGTGATCACCATCTGTGGGGCGCTGAGCAATGCGGAAGTAGCGGGTATGCTAGCCGATTCCGGTGGTGAGTATGTTTACTTCAAGAAAATCTATAATCGCTTTTTTGCTTTCCTCTTTGGGTGGTCCAACTTCACTGCCATACGTTCGGCTTCGGCAGCGTCCATCGCCTATGTGTTTGCCATGTCGTTTAACTCACTGGTACCTCTTCCACATTTTTCAGAAGAGATTGCATCCTTTTCCGTACTCGGAATTTTTACACCGTTCGATAATTTTGGTGTGAAAGCACTGACCATTGGTTTGATCATCGTCCTCTCCTCCATCAATTATATTGGTTTGAAGTTTGGCGAAGGATTAAATAAGACCGTAACACTGACAGTGATTGCGAGTATATTTCTGGTCATCATTCTGGGGCTTACCATGGGCGGAGGAAGTATTGCTAATTTTCAAACTCCATCTGTTGCGTATGCAGAGCAATCCTGGTGGAGCGGGGCATTCATTAAGATACTATTTATGGCCATGCTGTCGGCCTTCTGGGCGTATGAAGGCTGGTCATCCATCGGGTATATTGGTGGTGAAATCAAAAATCCGAACCGTAATCTTCCGCTGGCTTTGATACTGGGTGTGTTTTTCGTAATGGCCGTGTACGTTACCATCAACTTTACTTACTTGTACATTCTTCCTATCGATACGATTATTGATTCGTATAAATCCCAAAACACGATTGCCGCTGTAGTAGTGGTTCGCCATTTTCTCGGAACGGCCGGTGTGTTGTTTATCTCACTGGTGATTTTGCTGACTACATTTGGTTCTACCAACACCACATTGCTCACCCCTCCACGTTTGTATTATGCGATGGCGAAAGAGAATTTATTCTTCAAGAGCGCATCGTTTATCCATCCTAAATACAACACTCCTTCAAAGGCTATTTTATTTCAGGCCATATGGGCAAGTGTGCTCGTGCTGTCAGGCAGCTTCGATCAGCTGACCGATATGCTCATCTTTGCTTCATTTATTTTTTACGGAGCCACCGCGTTAGGTGTTTTTGTACTTCGGGTAAAAATGCCAGAGGCATATCGTCCTTATAAAGCGTGGGGATATCCCGTAGTACCTGCTTTGTTTATTTTATTCTGTGCGGTACTGATCGTGATTACGATTATCACCAAGCCGCGTGAAGCACTTCTTGGTTTAGGGTTAATGATGTCGGGTATTCCACTTTATTTTTACTGGACCCGCAAGCCTTCCATAAAATAACGTTCCTGCTTGCCTAACCAATGGAGTGGTAAAATTGACTTCTTTTTAGTGCGGTCTTATTCTTATTCCGTGCGTAATAATTTTAATCAGACACTGTTCGCAACCGATTTAATCTGCTAAATTTCAATTCCTAAACACGATTTATGAATCTGAACATTGACGCACAACAGAAGAATACCTATGATGCAATTGTGGTAGGCACCGGTATCAGCGGTGGCTGGGCAGCCAAAGAGCTTACCGAAAAAGGATTGAAGACCCTGGTGCTGGAACGTGGTCGCGATGTGAAACACTTAGTGGATTATCCCACCATGACTAAAGATCCATGGCAGCTTCCCAATGCCAACAAACTCACCGAGGAAGAACTTAAATTTTATCCGGTGCAGTCGCGCACGGGCTGGGTAGGGCAAGCCAATAAGCACTGGTGGACGAATGACATTGAAAACCCATATACCGAAGTAAAACCTTTTGACTGGATTCGTGGCTATCATGCAGGTGGCCGCTCGTTGATGTGGGGTAAGCAAACGTACCGTCTTTCACCCATGGACTTCGAAGCCAACGCAAAAGACGGACACGGTGTGGACTGGCCCATACGTTATGACGATCTCGCTCCCTGGTATGATTATGTGGAATCCTATATCGGTGTAAGTGGTCGGGCGGAAGGCTTACCTCAATTGCCTGATGGAAAATTTCTTCCACCGATGGAGTTGAATTGTGTAGAGGAAACCTTTCGGGATAAGGTAGCGGAGAAATTCAATGGAAGAAAAATTACGATTGGCCGTGTAGCCCATCTTACGGCATCCTTACCGCATGCACCCCACCGTGGTGTATGTCAATCGCGGAATATGTGTGACCGCGGCTGCCCTTATGGTGCTTACTTCAGCAGCAATGCTTCTACATTGCCGGCCGCTGAGAAAACAGGCAACATGACTTTGCGTCCGCACTCCATCGTACACTCGGTGATCTACGATGAGAAGAAAGGCAAAGCAATAGGTGTGAAAGTACTGGATGCGCAGACCAAAGAGGAAATGGATTTCTTCGCTAAGGTGATCTTCCTTAACGCCTCTACATTGGGAAGTACATTTATCCTGTTGCACTCTACCTCCAATCGTTTTCCCAACGGCATGGGCAATGGCAGCGATCAGCTGGGGCGCAACATCATGGATCATCAATACCGTGCCGGAGCAGCTGCCAGTGTGGATGGATATGAAGATAAGTATTACATCGGACGAAGACCTAATGGTATTTATATTCCTCGCTTCCGCAATGTGGGTAGTGATCAGCGAACCGATTATATCAGAGGATTTGGCTATCAGGGAAGCGCAAGCCGTGAGAGCTGGTCACGGGGAGTGAAAGAGATGAGCTATGGGGAAGATTTGAAAAAGTCATTACAGGAACCGGGCCCCTGGTCCATTGGTATCACTGGCTTTGGCGAATGTCTTCCCTATGCAGATAATCGTGCGGTGATCAATAAAGATAAAAAGGATGCATTCGGCTTGCCGACACTAAGTATTGATGCCGAGTGGAAAGAAAATGAGAAAGTGATGCGCAAAGACATGAAAGAAGCTGCCGCAGAAATGCTGGAAGCTGCCGGATTTAAAAATGTGCATACCTACGACAATGCCGACAACATCGGGCTGGGCATTCATGAAATGGGAACAGCACGTATGGGAAAAGATCCAAAGACTTCTGTTCTTAATAAATGGAATCAGTTGCATGAAGTACCGAATGTATTTGTTACGGATGGTGCGGCCATGACTTCATCGGCTTGCCAGAATCCATCGTTGACGTATATGGCACTGACTGCGCGTGCCGTTGATCACGCAGTGAGTGAAATGAAGAAAGGAAATCTTAAATAATGGAGTTGTTAGTCTAATTGAGAACTGCTATGAACAGAAGAGAAGCCATACAGAAAGCAACCTTAGCCTTAGGTTTTGCATTATCTGCTCCCGCCATTACAGGTATATTGAATGGATGTAAATCAGCCCCCGATCTCAATTATCAGCCGGTTTTCTTGAGTAAAGAACAGGCGGTATTGATCAATGAATTATCCGAAATACTACTGCCCAAAACAGATACACCGGGTGCCAAGGAGGTAGGTGTTTTATCTTTCATTGATGTGATGTTGAAAGAGGTGTACCCTAAAGAAGAGCAGGAAAAATTCCTGAAAGGACTTGCTGAGTTTGATGCGGATGCTCAGAAAAACTACGGAGATCCCTTCATTGAATGTACACCTGAGCAACAAAAGGAACTGGTGAAGAAACATCATAATGCGGCCTTTGCGGAAAACGTAGGCGGAGCATCGGGCAATTGGTGGGATGCTGCCAATAAATCCGAACGACCTTTCATTTTGAAAGTAAAAGAACTGACCCTGCTGGGTTTTTTCACCAGTGAGTCCGGAGCGACTCAGGTGCTGCAATACAATCAGGTGCCAGGGCCATTTCAAGGATGTGTGCCACTTGCTGAAGTAGGCAAAGCCTGGGCAACCTGAGTGTGATTCTATTTTATAGTTAACCGTTAAAAGTTGAAAAGTCCGTATCAGGACTATTTACTTTTAGCGGTTAACGTTTTACAGCTGATGTACACCTTCAGCTATTTCTTCCAGCATCTTTTTACAGAAGGCAGGAAGATCGTTGGGATTTCTGCTGGTAACTAATCCGTTATCGACCACCACTTCCTGATCTACCCAGTTTGCTCCTGCATTCATCAAATCTGTTTTCAGTGAAGGATAAGAAGTAACGGTGCGTCCTTTCAGTTCGCCGGTTTCAATCAATGTCCATAGGCCATGGCAGATGGCTGCGATTGGCTTGGCATCATCAAAAAAGCCTGCTACAAATCCGACCACTTCTTCATTGATACGAAGTTGATCGGGATTCATTACTCCGCCCGGCAATACCAGTGCATCGTACTCTTTTGAATCCACCTCGTCAATTGATTTGGTCGCTTCGTACTCTTCTCCCCAGTTTTTGTCTGCCCACGATTTTATCTTTCCTTTTTCAATGGAGATGACGTCCACCTGAGCGCCTGCCTGTTGTAGTGCCTTCAGGGGTTCGTTAAATTCGGATTCTTCAAAACCATGTGTGATTACGATGGCTACTTTTTTGTCGCTAAGCTGTTTCATAAAAAAATCATTGTTTAAAGAAGAATTAGTGTAAAATCAAATGCCATAAAGCGTTGTGCTTTGCTCACCGGTATTGGGGAATTTCAGCAACATGCTTTTTTCACTATTATTCTACTTTGCCATGATGGTGGCATCACTATTTTACCCGTGCACCGGAGCGACATCGACTTCCACTTTCAAAGACAAAGTGCAGCCCTACGAAGGGCAAGACTTAGACATTGAAAATAAAACCGGATGATCCATGCTTCTAATGGTCATCGTAATATGCGGTGATTGCGCCTGAGGCGCAGGTGAAAAAAACTCCCAACACGAGTGTCTATAAGGAATGACGGAAGTATCCTCTCATCTCTTTAAAGAGAATAAAGTGAACTGGGCTAAATCCATTCCCTTTGGACTGGTTTGGCCGATTACTTTTATTATTTAATAGAAATCAATGCCGAAACAAACGCCTATGATCCGAACTGCTACTCTTATCTCTATTTACTTTCTTTTCGTTACGTTTCTTGCATCAGCACAGGTCTATCCCTCGGGTTTTTCGCAAGAGCGGGTAGCCAACAACATCAGTAATCCCACGGTGATGGCTATCGCCAGTGACGGGAGAATTTTCGTAGCTCAGCAGCAGGGCATCCTGCGTGTTATTAAAAACGGAAGTTTGTTAACAACACCTTTCATCACACTATCGGTCAACGCTACGGGTGAGCGAGGATTAATAGGCATCGCTCTCGACCCAGACTTCGCTACGAATCATTTTGTTTATCTCTATTATACGTTACCGGATGCATCGCGCAACCGATTAAGCCGCTTCACTGCGAATGGTGATGTGGCGGTGCCCAACAGCGAAGTGGTAGTATTGGATTTTGATCCGCTCAGTACAGCATCCAATCATAACGGTGGCGCCCTTGCCTTTGGTCCGGATGGTAAATTGTATGTTGCCATTGGTGATAATGCCAAAGGATCCAATGCTCAGGATCTGGATACGTATCATGGTAAAATTCTACGTATCAATAAAGACGGCAGTGTCCCTGCAGGAAATCCGTTCACCGATGGATCAGAGCAGAAGAAAAGAATATGGGCGTATGGCATGCGCAATCCATACACTATTGCTTTTCAACCCGGCACGGGGAAGTTTTACGTGAACGATGTAGGGCAGGGAAGCTGGGAAGAAGTGAATGATGTGACAGTAGGTGGAAAGAACTACGGATGGCCTTCTGCTGAAGGGATGAGTACCAATCCGAATTATACCAACCCGGTGTATTATTATGGACGCGGCAATGGGGATGGTGTAGGATGTGCGATCACCGGAGGGACATTCTTTAATCCGACCACTACCCAATATCCAGCCTCTTATATTGGAAAATATTTTATCATTGAATACTGTAACAACTGGATTAATTCGTTTGATCCTGCTGTAGCTACCCCCTCACGTGCCGCTTTTGCTACTGCGATATCCGGCAATGGTGTAAGCATCACCACAGGGGTGGATGGTAATCTTTATTACCTCGGGCGTAGTGCCGGTGCGTTATTTAAAATTGTTTATAATCCGGCAGCAGTAGCTCCGAGTATCACGCAGCAGCCATCTCCGGTTACTGTTTCTCAGGGCGAGACGGCCACTTTCAATGTAAGTGTCACCGGATCGTCTCCACTGACCTATCAATGGAAAAGAAATAATGTCAATATGGAGGGGGCTACTTCAGCTACATTAACTATCACCAATACTCCATCTGCCGCGGCGGGTAATTATAAAGTAACGATCACCAATGCATCGGGAACAGTAACCAGTAACGAAGTGCCATTAACGGTGTTAGTCAATGCACTTCCGGTTGCGTCAATTACTACACCCGATCCTTCCTATCTGTATGTGGCGGGGACCAGCATCGCTTTTGCCGGAACAGGAACAGATGCCGAAGATGGAATTCTGCCTGCGTCTGCCTTCAGCTGGCAGATCAATTTTCATCATGACACCCATAAACACGATCAGCCGGCCATCACCGGAGTGAAGAGCGGAACATGGGTGGTGCCCGATGAAGGTGAGGTATCTTCCAACGTATGGTATCGCTTGATTTTAACCGTTACCGATTCAAAAGGAGCGAAGAAGAAAGATTCATTGGATGTGCATCCGAAGAAATCAACGCTGAACTTTGCTACCGTGCCTGCCGGATTACAATTGACATTGGATGGACAACCGATCACTACACCCGCATCAGTTGTAAGTGTGCAAGGCATTAAACGTGAAGTGGGCATTGTTTCTCCCCAGTCTTTCAGTGGGATGGACTATCAGTTTACATCGTGGTCGCAAGGTGGCAATGCACAACAAATCATTACTACACCCGGTACCGATGCATCGTACACGGCGCACTTCGAACCCGTAATTGTAGGAACAGGAGATGAGTTTACTGTTCATGGGTTCAATGTATATCCTAATCCTGTCAAAGAGTCGTATTTGTACTTGCTGGTGATGGCAGAAGAAGAGCAGCTAACGGGGTTAAACATTACTGATCCGCTGTATCGGCAGGCCAGAAAGCAGGAAGTGAATTTGCAAAAAGGGGAGAACCGGATTCCTGTTTATATCGGTGATCTGAATGATGGCTTGTATGCACTCTCTTTGCGACTGAATGGAAAAGTCATTTCAAAGAGAGTGCTCATCATGCGGTAGTATTCGGTTTTCTACTTACTCGTTTTTCAATACATCAACCGGATTGCTTCGTGCAGCTTTGAAAGCTTGTATACCAATCATGATTAACGCAAGTGCCATCACGACCATTACACCTATTACCAAGTCGCTGATGTTTATTGGTGCGTGGAAAGTGATCTGGTTGAGTACGTATTTTTCATAATAGAAATACGTGGCGGGTAGTGCGATCACTGCAGCAATAGATAGTAGTAGAATGAAGTTTTTGCCAAGTAGAACCACAAGACTTCCATCGCTTGCTCCCATTACTTTGCGGATGCTTAGTTCTTTTAAGCGTGTTTCGGTAGTGAATACAACCATGCCCAGAAGCCCGATGCTGGCAATGAAGATGGCAAGAAAGGCAAGTACACCCACAATTTTAATTTTGGCTTTGTACTCATCATACGTACGCTCAATTGATTCTTCATAGAAATGTGCTTTCAGCGGATGAACATCATCCAGCTTTTTCCATTCCATCTGAATCTTGTTCATAGTAGCGGCAATGTCGTTGGACTGAATTTTTACATTCAACATTTCTGCCTGTTCGGGTCTGTAAGTGAACATTACTTCCATGATTTTGCTTTCCACTCTTCCGTAATGAAAATCTTTGAGTACACCTACAATTCGTGTTCTTTCTCCTTCGATAAAGATATACTCGTCTATCGCCTTAAGCGGATCGTTATTGGTGATGTTGAAACGTTTAAGGAATTTTTCATTGACGATTACCTGCTTTTCGCCTTCTGTATTTAACTTCGGTGTAAAGTTTTTCCCGGCTACAAATTTATGACGGTGCAAGGGTAGATAGTTTTCATCAACCTGATTGTAAAATATATCCGCTGAATCGGCCGGGTTCGTGTATTTTACAGTAGTACTCCAATAGTAACCTACACTAGTAACTAACCCGGATTTAGATATTTGTTTTACCTCGGGCATTTCGTTCAATGCCTTGATCAACTGATCGGGTTTGTTTTCTTGCAGACTTATGTTCAGAATGTTTTCAGTATCAAAACCAAGGTCGAACGAAAGCATGTGTTCGTATTGGCGATAGCTGATAGTAGTGGCAGCGATGAAAGCAATGGAGATGGTGTATTGCATAACGATCAACATCCTGCGCATACTCAGGTTGCCAAAGAGCTTGAGTGCTGGTGTACTTTTCAAAACCTGTATAGCATTGATACGGGAGAAGAACAATGCAGGAAAAACACCCGCTGCCAGGCCAACAAAAGCAGCAAGTGCAACGAAGCAGACCATCATCTGTGGAGTAAGTTCCAGCGAAACCATATCCTGCATACCCGGATACACGGAGATGAAGTAAGGACGTAGTAAAAGGAATAGCATAAATGCAATAGCCAAAGCAGCCAGGGAAATGATTATCGCTTCAGTAATAAACTGAAAAGCAACATGACTACGCAACGCGCCTGATACTTTGCGTACACCTATTTCGCGTGCGCGTTTCATCGAGCGGGCAATAGAAAGATTGGTGTAATTAAAGCAGGCCGATAGTAATACAACAATGCAGAGTATGCCAATCATCCATACCACGCTGCTGTTCATTACAGGTCCGATTTCGTTATTTAATTCTTCACCCAATGCGATACTTTTCAAAGGCTGAAGACCTAATTTGATATGTGTATTCTCAACGGTTTTATCTTCGCGCAACGCCAGTTCATTAAGATTGCTTTGTAGCAAGGCGAGATCTGTATTTTCGGGAACTAGCAGATACGTATAGGCATTCCACATATTATCCCATTCTAGTTCGTGCTTGTTATCTTTCTGGGTGATCTCACGCGTACTTAACGACACCAGCATATCAAAACGAATGTGTGAGAAAAGAGGAACATCTTTTAATACGCCCGTTACCGTATGTTCTTTGTCTTTAATTAATACGGTCTTGCCCGTTGCGTCATTATCTCCAAATAGTTTTTTTGCACTTTTCTCGGTGAGTAAAACAGAGAAAGGCTCTTTTAAGGCGGTGGTTGAATTTCCGTGTAATAATGGAAAAGTAAATACCCGCAACGATGCCTCATTGGCCCATAAGCCTTCCATGGTAACTGCTTTTGCATCCGGCACTTTTACATCACCATAAAGACCTCTGCGAAGCACAGCTACTTTGTCAACACCAGGAATACTTTCTTCGATTGCTTTACCAAGACGAATAGAAGAAGATGCATTGGTAGCGCTGTTTACCTGATCCAGATAGCTATAATGGCTGGTGACACGGTAGATCCGGTCACTGTTCTGGTGAAAGGCATCATAAGAAAATAAATCGGACAATAATCCGATGAGCAATAACCCCACCGACATGCTGATGGCAAGCCCTGCGATATTGATGGAGGAAAATAACTTGTTGCGCAAGATGCTGCGCGAAGAGGTTTTAATGTAGCTGCCTAACATGATCCAGTGTATTAAAGCGTTAATAAATTCCGGTTTGCGTAAGGTGTAAAGTCTTAGGAACTTGATCACGTCAATGATGTAAATCCATCGTGCGCTGCGGGCTCCTTTTGTTTTCAGGTTTCGTTCAAAGTATTCATTCAGGTCGCCTTGCAGGTCTTCCAGCAATTCCGGTTTGCAGTACCAGGAAAGAAAGCGCTCGGCCCACTTGGGTGGATGTACCGGAATATTGGATTTTTTCATTGCGGTCCTGTTATTCTGTCTTCAGTACTTCTGCCGGGTTGCTTCGAGCAGCTTTCAATGTTTGCATGCCGATCAGGAACAGGGCAAATCCCATCACACTCCCCACGCCAAGCAAGAGGTCAACCAGGCTGATCGGAGCATGATTTCTCATGGAAACAAGTACCACGGTATGGAAGAAATAATACGTACCGGGAATGGCGATGAATATGGCTATGGTTAATAGCAGCATAAAATTTTTGCCGAGTAAGAAAATCAGCTGTGAATTGTTGGCTCCCATTACTTTACGAATGCTGATCTCTCTCATTCTTGTCTCGGTAGTGAAGATCACCATGCCCAGAAGGCCCATCGCTGCGATGCAGATGGAGAGAATAGCAAGGAAGCCAATGATCTTTAACATGGAAAGCATGTCTCTGAATCTTTCCTTGATTTGTTCGGAATAAAAAGTAACTCGTGAGGGATGGATGGGATCAACTTTTTTCCATGCCCGATCAATTTTATTCAGTGTGGCCGGCCAGTCGGTAGAGCTCATCTTTACATTGAGGTACGAGGCTTTCTCTCCGATATAACGAAAAACTATTTTTTTGTAATCGTCCTGAGCAGATCCATAGTAGTAGTTCTTCAATACACCGATGACTTCCATCTCTTTTCCGTTCAGTTTAACGGTTTCTCCCAAGGCTTTCTCCGGTGATTGAGTGTCAATATTCAGATAGGGCAACACGCTTTCCGTGATGATGACTTCATTTTCATTTTCTTCGTACGTTATTTTTTTGAAGTTGCGGCCAGCGATCAGCCGGTGTCCCATCAGGGGTATGTAATTTTCATCGACTGCATTGAATTGGATATGGATAGAGTCCTGAGGATTTTTATATTTCAGTCGCGACCCATAATAGTTGCCGATACCGGAAATCATTCTTGATTTTGCAATGCCCTGTGTCTCGGGCATCTCCTGTAGTTCTTTGATCAGCAGATCAGCTTTGTTGCCTTGCAGGTAGACGTTAACTACGTTTTCTGTATTGAATCCCAAATCAAAATTCACAAAGTGAACATATTGCCGATAGCTGATGATGGAAGCTGCAATAAATGCCAGCGAAACAGTAAACTGAAATACGATGAGTACCTTTCGCATGTTCACATTTTTAAATGTGCCGGATGTGAAGCTCCCTTTCAACACACGGATGGCCTGCAGTTGCGAAAAGAACAGCGCAGGAAAAATACCGGCAAGAACTCCCACCGTCACGGCAAACAAAACAAAGAAGACCGTCATTTTGAAAGACAGGTCCAGGCGGATCATGGTTTCCAGTGAAGGATTCACGGAAAGAAAATAAGGACGCAATACAAGGAACAGTCCGAACGAAAGAACCAGCGCAAATAATGAAATCATCACTGACTCCGTAAGGAACTGGCTGATCACATATCCTCTGGAAGCACCAATCACTTTTCGCACACCTACTTCTTTGGCCCGCTTTAATGCACGTGCAATGGACAGGTTGGTATAGTTAAAGCAAGCCGACAGGATAACGATAAACGTCAGTGCCAGCACTACCCATACTACATTTTCGTCCAGCGTTTCTCCGGGGGAGTTATTCAGCCGCTTGCCCATGGCAATATCGGCAAGAGGCTGAAGGCGGAGTTTGATCTTTGTATTTTCTACAGTGGGATTTTCCCGCAGGCACATTGCATCGATGTTGGCTTGCAACGTTGTCAGATCGGTATTTTCCGGCAGTAAAAGATAAACATAGCCCTGCCAGATATTACCCCATGACATCTCTTCTTTCTCGTATTCTTTTTGAGTAATGGCTCGTGTGCTGAAGGAAATCAGCATTTCAAACTGAAGGTGCGAGAAGACGGGCACATCTTCCATCACTCCGGTAATTTTATAAGGCTGGTCGTCGTGCTCTTTCAGTGTTACGGTTTTTCCAATAACATCGGTCGTTCCATAGAGTTTTTTAGCTGCTTCACGGGTGAGTACCAAGCTGAACGGTTCTTTCAGTGCAGTAGCAGCGTGTCCTTCCATCAGTGGAAAAGTAAACACATTGAAAAACGAAGCATTTGCCCAGAACCCTTTCAGTGGAATGATTTTGTCATCGGTTGTCTTGATGTCATCATCGGCACCGCTGTACATGACGGCAGCATCTTCCACACCGGTAAATGACTCACTGAGCAATTGACCCGCGCGGGGTGAAGTACTGGCGAAATAAGTGTCATCTGCATGATCGAGGTATTGGTAATTGCTGGTGACACGGTAGATACGCTCCTTGTTTTGATGAAACTGGTCATACGACCGGATGTCTGAGATGAGCCCGATTAATAATAATCCCACCGACATACTGATGGCGAGTCCGATGATGTTGATAGTAGAAAAGAGCTTATTGCGGACAATACTTCTTCCTGAGGTTTTGATATAGCTTCCAATCATAATCCACTGAATTAAAAGGTCGATGAATTTCGGTTTGCGTAGTGTATATATTCTTAAAAATTTGATTACATCGACGATGTAAATGAGTTTTGCTTTTCGTACTCCTTTCGATTTGATGTTTCGTTCAAAGTATTCATTCAGGTCACCTTGCAGGTCTTCCAGCAGTTCGGGCTTGCAATACCAACAGAGAAAACGCTCGGCCCACCGGGGTGGATGAATGCCTTTTTCAGATTCTTTCATTTCAATAAACGCTTACTCACTTTTTAATACTTTGGCCGGATTACTTTGTGCTGCTTTTAATGTTTGTGAGCCGATCATGATGAAGGCAAGCATACCAATGGTTCCGGCACCAATAAATAATTCGATCGCACCGATAGGTTGATGATAGGCGAAATGAGAAAGCACCACCTGATCAAAGAAGAGGTACGTGAGTGGTAAAGCAATTAACGCGGATAGAGCAAGAAGAAAAAGAAAGCCCCTGCTTAAGAGAAAGATCAATGCTCCTTCATTAGCTCCCAGCACTTTGCGAATGCTGATTTCTTTCAGTCGCGTTTCTGTGGTGAAGACGACCATTCCAAATAAACCCATTGAAGCAATACAGATCGCCAGGAAGGCAATGAATCCAATCACTTTCGCCATTACTGAGAACTGACTGTAAGCATCTTCAATCCGGTCATCGTAGAAGGTAGCTTCGATAGGATGTACTTTGTCGATTTTTTTCCATGCTTGCTCCACGGCAGATCTCGTAGCGGGTAAGTTAGCAGATGATATTTTTACGTTGACATAGCCACCCGGTTCGTCTGAAGAATACCGAAACATCACAGGTTCGATTTTGTCTTCTACTGTGCCGTAATGAAAGTCTTTAAGTACACCGACAATGGTGAGTTTGATCTTATCGACAATGACAACTTCACCAATGGCCTTTAATGGATCTTGTTTGGCGATGTCAAAGCGTTTCAGTACCTGCTCATTGACAATGACCTCACTTTCTTCTCCTTTCTTTGGCCTTAAACTGAAATTTTTTCCGGCAATCAGCTGGTGCTCATGAAGCGGCACGTAATGTTCGTCTACCATATTTAACCACACCATGGCTGAGTCATCCGGGTTTTTGTATTTCATGTCTGCTCCATGACTACTTCCTACACTGGTAATCATTAGTGATTTGGAGATCTCGTTTACTTCCGGTAGTTCAGTCAACTCTTTAATCAGCTGATCACTTTTATTGCCTTGTAACCTGATGTTCAGAATGTTTTCTGTACGGAACCCAAGATCATACGTGATGAAGCTTTTGTATTGATTATACCCGATAATGGCCGTTGTAATGAAAATGAGAGAAAAGGTATATTGTACAACGATCAATGCCTTGCGCATAGTAATATGTCGAAACACTTTTAGCGCAGATACATTTTTTAATACCTGAATGACATTGATCTTCGAAAAGAAAAGCGCTGGTAACAATCCCGCCAGCACACCTACCAACAAAGCCATGCCGATAAACTGAACGACTAGTGGCAATGAGAGATCGAGTGCAACGGTTTTCTCAATAAACGGATTTAATCCCAGGAACTGACCGCGCAGGAAGAGGAACAATCCAAAGGAAAAAAGGAGAGCCAATAGGGAAATGATCACCGACTCGGAGATGAACTGGCCGAGTACATGGCTTTTACTTGCCCCGATAATTTTACGAATGCCTACTTCCTTCGACCGTCTTATCGACCTGGCTATCGATAAATTGGTATAATTGAAACAAGCGGAAATAATAATGACAAAAGCCAAACCAGCCAGTACCCAAACGATCAGTGGTGTCATCGAAGGGCCGATGTTATTAGATAAATGTGGGCCCAGAACAATTTCTTTCAAAGGCTGAAGAGATAAGTCAATCGTAGTGGTAGTTAATGCTTTGGCTTCTTCCTTATTCATTTTATCCAGGTTGGCCTGCCATGCAGCAGGATCTGTTTTTTCATCGAAGAGGATGTACACATAGTTTTGCCAGATGTTTCCCCAGGCCAGAAAATTAGGATCTTCTTTACCTATTTTAATTTCAGCGGTGGAAAAGGAAATGAGTACTTCGAATTTTACATGGGAAAGCTTAGGTATATCTTTCATCACACCAGTGATGATGTAATTGGTGGTGTCGAATTTGATTTCCTTACCCAGTACTTCACTGGTTCCAAATAACTTCTTAGCTGATTTTTCGGTAAGAACAATAGCGTAGGGATTTTTTAATGCGGTGTTCGGATCACCACTAATCAGCGGAAAAGTAAAGACCTTAAAGAAGGATTCGCTTGCCCAGATGCCACTTACCGGCACGATGTTTTCACCAATGACTGCATCACCAGCAAAGCCATTTCGCATAATGATCAGCTGCTCAAAACCGGATAATGATTCCTGAATTGTTTTTCCTGCCTTTACAGAAGTGGAAGCCAGGTTGATGGCCGGATTATCTGATTGTTGATAGCGCGAAACAACACGATAGATTCGGTCTTTGTTCTCGTGAAAATCATCGTAGGAACAAAGGTCGTAGGTAAAAGCGATGACGAGCAATCCTACCGACATGCTCACTGACAAACCGACAATATTAATGGCCGAGAATAACTTGTTGCGCACCATGCTGCGGCTCGATGTTTTGATATAGCTTCCAATCATAATCCACTGAATTAAAAGGTCGACGAATTTCGGTTTGCGTAGTGTGTATATTCTTAGAAATTTGATTACATCGATGATGTAAATGAGTTTTGCTTTTCGTAGTCCTTCCGATTTGATGTTTCGTTCAAAGTATTCATTCAAATCACCTTGCAGGTCTTCCAGCAGTTCGGGCTTGCAATACCAACAGAGAAAACGCTCGGCCCAGCGGGGAGGGTAAGATGGCTTTTCTCCTTTCATGATCAGATGGCTTTTAAGGCAAACTCAGGAATACGATTCCAAAGCTGATCACGCACTTCTTTCGCTTTGAGCAAGGACGCTTTGCCAGCGCTGGTCACACTGTAAAATCTTTTGCGCTTGCCGCCACGGGTAGCAGTGGCATCGCCCAGTTTACTTTTTACCAACCCTTTTTCTTCCAGCCGGTTGAGCACCGAGTGTACCACACCCAGCTTGACTGCCCTGCCCGATGTTTTTTCCAGCTCATCGCAGATGGCTACACTGTAAGCGTCATTCAGCAATGCGGCAATAGTCAGCAATACGAGTTCTTCGAACTCGCCTAAGTTTGTTCCTTTCATTACAATGATTAATTACGTAAATGTATGTAAAATAGTTTGATGAAAACAAAAACTTTGTTTGACGGTGTACCAATTTGATTGGTAGCGTTTTTCAGGATAAAACAGATTCCGGTTATAAAATGAATCGTATCACCTTACATCTTTACGTGAATAAGGTGTGTCTAAGCAGGCAGAAAATCTAAAACTCATTTTTTAAGTAAATCAGATCTTATGTATTTAATGGTTCTTTCGGGGGTGCTGTACGTGGCGGGGTTCTATTTGATTTATCGTAAATCCAAACAGACCAATTAGGCAGGCAGTGTAAAGGTATCCTTCCGTTTATCGAGGGATGAAAAACAAAAATCGTCTTATAGCGGGTAGCCATAAGACGATTTTTAGTTTACGAGTTGTTCTTATTTCTTTCTTGGTACTAACTCATCGCGGTTGGCCGCGAGCCATGCGAAAGCAGCGGTGATTACAGCATTTTGTTTCAGGTCAGCTTCCACCGCTTTATCAAATACATCCATACTGGTGTGGTGAGTACGTGAGGAGTATTCAATGGGGTCTTGTATAAACTGAAATCCGGGCAACCCGATGTTATCAAACGGCACGTGATCAGTCGATCCGGTGTTGCGATAAGTAAGTGTAGCTGCTCCCATTTTTTCAAAAGGCTTCAGCCATGCACGAAACAGTTCTCTTACTTCTTCATTGTTTTGAAGATAGACACCACGGTACTTACCGGTTCCGTTATCCATATTAAAGTAGGCGGAGAATTTTTCAGCAGCAGGCTTCAGTTGAATGGAATCGTACGGTGCAACTTTATCTAAACGCTCCCCCAATATTCTCTTGACATAAGAGCGTGAGCCAATCAGACCTTGTTCTTCGCCACCCCACAAGCCAATGCGGATGGTTCTGCGCGGGCTCACGCCTAGTGATTTAAGAATACGCATGGCTTCCATCATGACGGAAGAACCGGCAGCATTGTCTGTAGCACCCGTTCCTGCATGCCATGAGTCGAGGTGAGCTCCAATCATTACTACTTCATCTTTCAGGTCAGTACCCGGTATTTCGGCAATCACATTAAAGCCCGGAGCCGAAGGAGTAAACTCCGTATCCAATGTCAATTCCAGTTTTACAGGAAATCCCTTTTGTAACTGACGCACCATACGGTTGTAGTGTTCGTCAGCAACGACTACTTGCGGAAGTAGTTTAGGTACGTTGGGGTTTTGTGCACGAAGACGTTTATCGTTAGGTACGGTGGATGGATAAGGTACAGTGGCAGCACCAACCAATATCGTTCCATCTTCCAGGCGTGAGCCCGGACTGGCTTCCAATACTGCAATGGCTCCTTCTTTCTGGCAAAGATCCCACTTGAGGTAGGTAAGCTGCTGACCTTGCATCATACCCTGAAAGCGTCTCATGTCGAATGGTTCTTCAGGACCACCGTTGGCCATCACTAAAAGTGTTGAATCGCTGAAGCGGGTGGCATCGGGTTTGAAGCCGGGCTTTACCGGAACAGGGGCACTGAACAATACAATCTTTCCTTTCAGCTTGCCTTTGTATTTTTCAAGATCCGCTTCGGTCTTTACATCAAGATAAATCGCGTCACCCTGCACGGTACCTTTTATGCCAGGCGACCATGCTTTCGGATAGGCAATCACCGGGAAGTAAACAGGCCCTAAGTTCTGAAGACTGAATTTTTTAAGCACCCATCCGCGACCAAAGTCTTCGTCCCATTGATCGAAGTGCGCATTGCTCAATCCCCATGATTCCATAGTGGCTTTGGCATACTCTGCTGCTTTGCGATAACCGGGCGAGTTAGTAAGGCGTGGGCCATGAACATCGGTAAGCATGTTGATGATGTCCAGTACCTGGGAATGTTCCAGTCCCTCTTTTTTTATTTTAGATACCACAGCGGTATCGATCTTTTCTGTTTTTTGTGCGAAAGCAGAAACCGATAAGGCACAGGCACAAGCGGCCATCCCTAATCTTAAAATTTTATTCATGTAAGCAGGTTTAGATTTTTGACCAAGATACCAGGTGCAGGCCTGTTCCGGCGGGCAACTTATTTAAAATCAAAAATCCTTAGGTTCAATGGTTGTCAGAAAGGATTATTCCTTCTTTGGGTACCCATTTGTCGTATTCCATGTAGGCAGCCGTTTCTTTTGCTGCCCGTTCGCCTCTCAGTTTGGCCACCAGGTGCAGCGCACCATCAATGCCAGCTGAGATTCCTGCGGTGGTAATGACATTGCCATTATCCACAAAGCGGGCATCAGCTACCACTTTTGTTTTGGGGAACGACTTCTTCAGGTTATCGATGCTGAGATGAAAGGTGGTTGCCGTTTTATTGTCGAGTATTCCGGCTTTGCCAAGCGCAAATGCTCCGGTACATACCGAAAAAAAGTATTCGGTTTTCTTCTCGCGTGATTTAAGCCAGGTGATTACTTTATCATCAAATCCACTGCCTGAGTTGCCACCAAAGAAGGCGATCATATCCGCAGCAGGCGCGTTATCGATACTGTATTCAGGAATTATCTTGAGAATGCCTTGCGAGATAATCGGGTCTTTTGTTTTTGAAACAGTGAACACTTTAAATCCGGCATAGGCAAATACTTCCATTGGCCCGGCAAAGTCAAGCACTTCAATACCGTCCTGCAAATAAAAGGCAACCGTAATGGGCTTGCGCGATAGTTCTTTCTTACGTTCCGCTTTCGACATTTTAATGAGTTCCATATTACAGTGATTACATTTTCCTGGTTTGTCAAATTCTATTTTGTCGCAGTCATTATTACAAAGTGTACAGAAGTACGCCAGGTCAGTAGCCTTACTTGTTTGTGCCGATACAGCGATAGCAAATTGGATAAAGATGACAGCGATGATGATTCTCATAAGACGGGTATTTTTTATGTAAAAAAATACATCGGCTGTGTCAATGAGAAGGACAACCCTGCGCAGGATCAGGACAATACCTCCGAGGGCAGGATGCCAGCGTGCTTGCGTAACAGGGAGCGTAGCTGGTTGGTGCTTTGCAGGCCGCATGCTTTGGCTACCGTTTCTACTTTCTGCTGATCGCGAAGCAACTGAAGTGCGTGCTCAATGCGCAGCTTCTCTACGTATTGGCCAATGGTGATGCCGGTGGTTTCCTTAAACAGGCGGGTAAGGTTTCTTCCGCTGGTATGGATCAGTTCCGCCAGTTCATCGGCCGTATGTTTTTTATCGAGATGCTGTGTCAGCCATTCCTGTACGGTATGGATGCGGTCTTCCAAATGATTACGGTATTGAAGAAAGACACTGAGCTGCGGATCGTCTTTTCCTCTTCGCAAATAGATGACTACTTCACGTGCAATGGCGGCTGAGAAACGTGTGCCATATAATTCTTCCAGTAGATAAAGACCAAGGTCAATGCCCGATGCTACACCTGCACTGGAGTAGATTCGTTCACTCTGCACAAAAAGACGGTTGGCTAGGACTTCTACCTGCGGATATTCTTTTTTTAATACGTTATGGTATTTCCAGTGGGTAGTGGTTTGACGTCCGTTCAATAACCCGGATTGAGCAAGCAGAAATGCCCCCGTACATACAGAGCAGATTTTAGCGCCACGCTGATGCTGCTCAATGAGCCATTCGAAAAACGGAGCAATGGTTTTATAAAATTCTCCGTTGGTAATGTAATGCGATTCAATTCCGGGAATGAAAACGATATCCTTCTTCGTCAGATGGATGCTTTTGAAGTCTTCGAGTTGAGCGAAAGCGAGGCCGCTGGAGCTCGTTTCATGAGCTACACCGGGGTGGACAGAAACAAAACGTAAATCCAGGGGTGCTCCATAATCAGCAGCTTCATAGAAAACATGAGCAGGCCCGCTTACGTCCAGCAGATGAACCCTGGGCGGAATAACAAAGACTGCTGTGGTGCGCTCATGATGTTGCAAGCGGAACTTCTCATGAAGCGGCATCACGGTTAATTTGTTTTTCGTACCGTGATATAAAAATTACGATCCGCAATAAGATCGCTGGTGGAATTATTTTTCAACGTCTGCCATTTTTCAGTAGGGTTGATCCATTTTCCATCCGCCAGTTTCACTTTCATAGTGAACCCGCTCACCACATTGGTCCATTTATACCTGATCTTCTTTTTATTCACTTCGTACTCAAGCACGGGTATCTGGTTGGTGCGCAAATACTGATCAAAGAATGTAGTGAGATCCATTCCTGATTTACTGCTGATGTAATTTTCAATGTCTTTGGTGTCCACTGTTTTGTGGTAATAGGTTTCGTTTAACCCGCGAAGTATGGCCCTGAATTTTTCATCGTCATTGATCAGCTGGCGAATGGTGTGAATCATGTTGCCTCCTTTGTAATACATGTCGCCACTTCCTTCCGTGTTTACCCCATAAGGCCCAACAATAGGAATGTCATTTTGGATCAGCTTGCGTGTTCCGATCACATAATCTTCACCGGCTGTTTTGCCAAATTCGCACGTGGTGAAGAGTGTTTCTGAATAATTCGTGAACGATTCATGTATCCACATATCGGCAATATCATTGGAGGAAATATTGTTGGCAAACCATTCATGCCCGCTTTCATGCACAATGATGAAATCCCATTTCAACCCCCAGCCGGTTTGTGAGAGGTCTCTCCCCAGGTACCCATTCTGAAACCGGTTTCCGTAAGCAACCGCACTTTGATGTTCCATACCCAGGTGAGGCGATTGGATCAGCTTATATCCATCTTCATAGAATGGATAAGGACCGAACCAATGTTCAAAGCATTTAAGCATGGTAGGCACCTGCCTGAATTGTTCTTTTGCTTTTTCCAGTTCATAATCCAGTACCCAGTAATCACAATCCAGTTTTCCTTTCTCACCGGCAAACTCTTCCTTCCAATGCACATACTTGCCGATATAAGGGATGATATTATAATTGTTGATTGGATTTTTTACTTCCCACCGGTATTCCGTTAATCCTTTGCCTGCACGTTTTGATTCCATCTGTCTTCCATTGGCGATGGCCACTAATAAGTCAGGCACAATCATGCTGAGCGATGCCCCGTTATCCGGTTCATCACTTTGATGATCTTTGCATGGATACCACACGCTGGCACCCAACCCCTGGCAGGCAACCGACATCCATGGTCTTCCTTTTTTATCTTTGGCCCATATCCATCCGCCATCCCATGGAGGGCGTGTCGCTTCCACGGGTTTGCCGGAATATCTTATCGTTAATGAAGTCACTGTTCCGGCGGCCAGTTGTTTTCCAAAATCGATGAAATAGGCATTGCTATCCCGCTTGAACGGGAGTAATTGATTTTGATAAAGTACCGAGTCGATTTGCATTGGCAATTGAAGATCCATCTGCATGACCTGGCCCGGCCGCGTGGTTGTAAAGGTAATCACATTGCTTGCGCGAATGGTTTTGGTGTTATAATCCGGTTGAACCTTGATGTCGTACCGGGTTACATCCCACCAGGCTCTTTCCGCCGTGATAGATCCACGAAGCGAATCCTGATGCGAGAATTTTTTCTGACCCCATACCGATGATAAAACGAGAAAAAGGAGCAGTGCTACAAGCGAAGTGGTTTTCATAGTGCTCAATTTATAAACAATTGACCGGATTGGGCAAAAAGGGCCTGATTTCGGTCAAATCTGTACCAATTATTGTATTTCAATCGTTTTCTGAAAGGTAATTGATAGGGCCGATTTGGAGACTCAACGGCCCCATTGTCTCCTGACCGGAAACAATTTATTCCCCTTAGTCAATCCCTTTACTTTTGTTTCATAAATCTCCGCCACATGGAAACAAAGTCGCTTTTCTTCAGAGGTCTGTTAAATGCTTTATTGATCGAAGCCATTATTGTAGTGCTGTTGTTTTTATAACATTACCACTCTGGCTTTCGTAAAGCAGTCGCTTTAATCTGCATCGAATTAATTTTCCACATAAAGGAGCGGGTAGCTCTTACTATCACAGCGTTA
The DNA here is from genome assembly GCA_023251155.1 of Flammeovirgaceae bacterium. GTDB lineage: Bacteria > Bacteroidota > Bacteroidia > Cytophagales > Cyclobacteriaceae > ELB16-189. The sequence continues at coordinate 41,554 of JAHEZH010000013.1, forward strand.
GAAGTCCATCTTCTAACGCTTTTTTTGTGCTAGTTTTGGTCGTTTTTCTGTTCGCCCGTTCACCCCAGCAAGATGATTGTATTCAACAAAACGTATTTCATTCTCTCCCTTCTCTTATTTTTTATTGAAGTTTTCATTGCGGTATTTATTCACGATGCCATTGTCCGTCCGTATATCGGCGATCTGCTGGTGGTGATCCTGTTGTATTGCATGATCCGAAGTGTTCTCAATGTGTCTGTCTGGAAGACCTGTTGGTTTGTGCTCGCTTTTTCATTTTTAATCGAATTATTGCAGTATTTTAATATTGTGACTTTTCTGGGCTTACAGGATTATGCATTAGCACGTGTTGTCATCGGCACTTCTTTTCAGTGGATCGACCTCATCGCTTATACGGCAGGCATTATCATTGTTCTCCTTGTTGAATCCTGGAAAGCAAGCGATGTGAAGTAAGGAATACAAAGCGATGAGCCTGAAGAAGCAGTGAGCTGACTACGGCCTTTTATCGATCTTCATTTGAAAATAAAACCCGATCACTTATGCTGAATCATCATTTACGCCATGCACTGCGTCATCTGTGGCGCAGAAAAGTGTACACGTTTATCATTTTACTGAGCCTTACTATTGGCTTCGCGTTCACCAGTTTATTGGTGTCATTCCTTCTGGCCGAAACGAATACAGATTCATTTCATGCCAATGTACAGCGCACTTTTCAATTGTTTAGCAACGATCCGTTTGGTGAAGGAGGGAACATCGCCTATATTCCCAATTACACACCCGACTATCTTCAACAGCATTATCCTGAAGTAGAACAGATCACGCAGGTGGGCACCCTTGGCGATGTGGCGTTAGCAACCAGTGCAGGCGAATTTCATGATATTGATCTGCTTTCGGTTGACAGTTCGTTTTTTTCCGTATTCAGTTATCCACTCTACAGAGGATCATCTGATCATGCACTCACCTCAGAGAGCATCGTTCTTTCGAAAGAAACCGCATTGGTTTTGTTTGGTGATACCGATGTGATCGGAAAACTCCTGACATTAAAAACGGCAGACACTACCCGCTCATTGGCGGTAGCTGCGGTGCTGGATCGCGCACCGGAAAACAGCCATCTGACTTTTGAGGCATTGGTTTCGCATGCTGTATTGAAAGGTAAATTCAACGGAGGCGCTACCTACCTGGTGCTGCATGCGGAACACCAGCAGCAATCCCTTCAACAAAAGATCAACGAAGACAAACAACGTCCCGGGTTGCTGGGGCCGGGTAAGGTAAACTACTTTCTCGAACCATTAAAGAATTCTTATTTCAGTGCGTGGAACAAGATGACGTTTATGAAAACACGAAGTCATGTGTTTATAAAAATCGGAGCAGTGGTATGCGGTCTTATCTTTTTCATGGCCAGCTTCAATTTTGTCAGTCTTTTCCTTTTATCGCTGCAGGAGCGAAAGAAGGAATCCGGTATAAAAAAGACATTGGGCATTTCCTTTTTTAATCTTTTGAAAGCCACCTCCATCGAAGTGATGCTGTACATCGTGATTGCCGTAGCGCTTTCGTTCATTTTCATTTCGTTTATTCTTCCTTCGTTCAATTCTATTGTGGAGTCATCGCTTGTATTCAACTATATGTGGCGCAGGGAAGTAATGCTTGCTATCGGAGCGATTGTTTTTGTTTTAGGAATGTTGGTGGTACTGTTTTCGGTCATGCAGCAGGGCAAAGTGCAACCCGTGGCACTGATGAAAAATGCGAATACCTCAAAGATTACTTTTAACCGATCGCTCTTTACGGTTCAGTTTGTGATCTCCATCACACTGATTATTTGTTCGATCACCATCATCCGGCAGATGGATTTTATCGAGAACGAACCACTTGGATTTAATCGAAACATATTGCGTCTGCAATCTCCGGATAAATCATTGAACGCTAGACTTCCTGTATTGAAGCAACAATTGCTTCAGGTCAATGGTGTGCAGCATGCCGCTATTGCCAGCGGAAATCCGATCTCGGGCAACTGGATGGCTCGATACGATCTGGAAAATGGCGAGTTCTATACTCCTTATTTATTCAGTGGCGATGAGGATTTAATTAGAACATTGGATCTTACCTTATTAAGCGGTGAATTTCCATCGGCTACTAACCAGGGAAAGCTGGTAAACGAAAAACTCGTTCGCTACTTCCGGATGGCACAGCCGATTGGTGAAAAAATACCGGGCACATCGGATGTCATCATTGGAGTGGTTAAAGATTTTACATGCACCTCTTTCAAAGAGGAAATTGCTCCCGCTATTATTTCCTATTCGCAAGACAACAGCAGGTTGTTGATCGACTACCATGGGCAATCACTTTCTTTATTACTCCCTCAGATTGAAAAAGAATGGAGTAAGGTTTTCCCGGAGCACTATTTTTCTTATCAAATCATTCAGGAAGAGTTAATGAAGAAATATAAGTCGGATCGTTTTTTTTATAAAACAGTGGTTGCTTTTTCTGTTATAAGTATTCTTATCTCTTGCTTTGGTTTATTTGCTTTATCGTGGGCAGTAGCTCAAAGCAGGGTGAAAGAAATGGGTATTCGTAAAGTATTAGGTGCAACGGCCAAAGACATTATGAGTCTGCTCACCATTAACTTTATCAAGCGTATCGGTATCGCGTTTTTAATTGCTGCTCCTGCCGGATATTACCTGATGGATCAATGGCTGCACAATTTTGCTAACCGGATTACTTTGAATGCGGGGATCTTTATCATTGCAGGAATAGCGGTAACGTCAATTGCTTTGCTCACCATGAGTGTACAAACCGTAAGGGCGGCATTCACTAATCCGGTGAATGAATTAAAGAATGAATGATGTACGGTGGTCTTGATCAATAAAAAGCCGCTCCGAATATCATTTCAGAGCGGCTCTCTTGCTGAGGTGCTGTCCGCTTTAGTTGTCTAAGCCAATCATCATAAAGGCTCCCCAATAGATCGGTTCAGGATATTCGGCACGGAGTTCCTTTTTGGCATCGACAAAGCTCTGACGAAGGTTAGCGGTGGTCAGCCATTTGCGATAGAAGTTCAGGATCAGTTTCTGTGTGGCATCATCATCCACTTTAAACATACTCATGACCAGCGTTTTTGCCCCGGCTACCAGGAACGCGCGCTGTAAGCCATACACTCCTTCTCCATTGGCAATTTCTCCCAACCCCGTTTCGCAGGCACTTAACACGACGAGGTCAGTTTTATCCAGGTTAAGACTCATCGCTTCATAGGCCGTGAGGATACCACTTTCAATGTTGTAATTGTAACTGGTTTTGGAAAGCACATCACCGGCACCGGTTAATAATAAACCGGTTTTCATCAACGGGTTTTGCGAAAGCTCCGCTTCTGTTTCGGTCATTTCAGATACGGAATTGGTTGCTGCTTCATCTTTATAGAAACCATGGGTGGCAATGTGGAAGATCTTGGGATTGTCCAGTTCTTTCACCTGCTCTTCACTGGCTTGCTTTTCAGTGTATTCATTCGTGGTCCATCCTTTTTGTTTCAGCAACTCCTGTAGCTCGGCCACTTCTTTCTCAGTACCTGGCAAAGCCGAGATGTTTTTCTCAATAGAAGCTGACAGGTAGAACTGAGGGTTTCCAAACATGGTTGCTTTGTTGTTGGAAGCCGCCTGTTTCCCTTTCAGTTTACGTATGTACAGGTCCTTGGTATTACTTACCAGCACGATGTTGGAATTATCAATCACAAATTTTCCGTCCGGTGTGGGTATCGACTCAAGATTGATCTGGTTATATACACCATCGGGCGAGAAATAGATGGTCGAGTATTGTCCAATTTCTTTCTGAATGGGTTCCCAGAATACTTTATACGAGTATTGGTCTTCTACCTTGCCAATCATGCAATTGCGATAGTAGTGATAGAAGCGGGTCTCCATACGATAGCTTTCGGGAAGCGAAACGGCTTTCGGTCTTGAATTGTCACCTTTTACATATAAGGCTACATAGCGAACCGAATCGGTAAAGGTATGATTGAAGTGACGGTAGCGAACCATTTCCACGGCTACTTCATTTTTGCCCAGTGATTTTTGCACGTTCTCATACGTGATGCGTTTGTCTTCGAAGCTTTGTCCGAATAATTCGGATTGAGCACTCAGCGTTTTTTCCAAGGCCTCCACTTCGGCGCTCAAGGCATTCGGGTCGATGGCATTATCCAGCAACTGCTGCGTGCTCATCGACAAGGCACTGGTCAATAGTTCTTTCTTCGCTACCCAGTTGTTGTAGGATTCTTTCAATTTCTCGTCCTTACTGTTGAGAATGCGCTGTCTTATTTTGATGGAAGTGCTTAAGAGCAGTGCTTTGGTCAGCAACTGGTAGTTATACACTTTACCACTCAGGTCGCGGAAGTCATCCAGGTTGCCAAAGGCAAGGGTGTTATAAAATTCAAAGTCACCTTTAATGGTATTCCAGTATTTTGCTTTTTCCCGCTCACTCAAGGCAGGGAAGAATTGCTTGATGAAGCTTTCATAGTTGGTTAGCGCTTCTTCTATGTTTTGCTTGGCTTTCTTATATTCCTTCTGCATGTAGTACACTTTCGCCTGCTTGGAAAGCACCTTCACATATTCAGGATGGTTTCTGCTAAAACTTCGTTCATAGATGGATTTGCTTTGGTTATAAAAGTCTTCTGCTTTCGCATAACTTTTCATTTGATAGTACACATCTCCGGTCAGCGCATAAATACTGGCTGCGTTAATACTGCGTTTGGTTCCTGTTTTTGCTCTCCATATTCCTTCGGCCTGTGTCAGTGAAGAGAATGCCTTACCATAATTTTTGTCGGAGATGTACAGTACGGCAATGTCTTTCAGTACTTCAGCATATTGCGGGTTATCCTTGCCTACCCGGTCACCAATGGTTTGCAAGGCTTCGGTCATGATCGGCTCTACCTCCTTATGGCTGTCACCTTTATAGAATTTAATCAACGCTAATTGCGAAAGTGATTTGGCGACTTCAATGTGTGTTCTTCCAAATTCACGCTGCTGGCTTTGAAGTGCCTTCGATACGTTTTCCTCTGCTTTCTCAAAATCACCGATGGCATAGTAGACGCTTGCGAGCAGTTTTTGTGGCGGAGCTGCCTTCGTTGATTTTTCAGAATACACTTGCACGGCAATCTGGTTAGCACGCTGTGCTGTTTTCTCGGCTTCTGTATAATCTCCTTTGGCAAGTACGAGTTTCCCCTTGTTGACGAGCGGCTCGATCAGGCGAATGGAGTTCTTGCCGTAGAGTTTCTCGTACTCCGCGATCATCGTGTTGAGATTGTCCTCCGCATCTGCGTATTTTCCAAGCTGAATCAAAAGACTGGAGAGCTCTTTGGCGGTAGACAGTTCGTCAATCCCCACGAGGTTTTTTGATTTGTCGATGATTTTTCTGGAACGATCCAATGCATCCTGTGCTTCATCAAACAATCCTTTTATACCAAAAAGCACGGCCTGTGTTTCGATCGCATTAATCAGGTGAATTTTGTTCACATCGTCTTTGCGAAAATTCTCTAAAATCTTTAATGCTTCGGCAATGTCGGCTTCTGCCTTTTCATATTGCCCCAGTTTGATTTCAAGGCGGGCCAGATTATTTAATTCGATACCGTAAGCGAGATCGGTATTACTGTATTTGATGCGAGCTGCCTCGGTCGCTTTATTGATTGCCGTAGTGGCATTTTTAAAGTTATCCGTCAGCTCATAGTATACGGCCAGGTGATTGAGTATCTCCAGGTAATCTTTGTGGCGAATCGCAATTTCCTTCTCCACTATTTTGGTGAAGCTCTCATCATAGATCTTTCCGGCTTCCGAGATCTTATTGGTATAGTCCACATAGAAATTGGCCAGCTTTACTTTGGCAATCGAGGTTTCAGGGGCATCTGCGCCCAGGAGTGCGGTCTTTATTTCAACGATGTCGTTCAGGTATTTTTCAGCATTGGGATATCTCTTTTCCTGGCGAGTGAGGGTGAAAAGAAAATCCAGTATTTCAATGGTGGTAATGTTGTTACGGGGCAATGACGTATTTGCCAGCACGGCATTGGCATCGTTCTCCAGGTGCTTCACCCGGTCCTGATTCATTTTTGAATCGAACTCTACCGCCTTTACCCTTATCTTATAAATACTGGCACTGGAATAATTTTTATTGATCATCTTTTCATACTCCAGCTTGGTATTATAAAAGCGGGACATGTTATCGTGGCGTTGCAGGTCTTTCAGGTATTCTTCATAAATCAAAACCCCCAGCCAGTGAGCCGGATTGTGTTTGATCTTGAGGTTATTTAACGTGCGATCATATTCCATTTCCTTGGGTAGTTTATCAATACCGTTCTCTACCCAGACATTTGCACAGATGAACTGGTGCTTGACGTATTCGATACTTGATTTTCCCAGGTTCTTGCTTATCCATCCTTCGGCAAAAACATATACCGAGTCGAAGCTCAGCAGGTTCCCTTGTTTGCCATACGTGTTTGCCAGCTGTGTCATATAGGCAGCATATTCTTTCTGCCGCTTTGCAATGTCTTCTTCCGACATTCTTCTGCTCTTTAGATTTCCCTTGTCATCTACAAACGTCTCCTGCTTTACATTACGCCCTGCGAAGTACGTATCATTTGCTTTCAACAACTCCAATGATTCGTTGAAGAACCCCTGACCCGTCAGCACTTCGGACATGTCCATGTCCCAGCGGGCTTTCAGTTCCTTGTTAAAACCAGCTTCCGGATCAAGCAATTTTTTTGCCTCGTTCAGGTAATTTTTAGCGGTAAGAAATGCACCGTTCTGAATGTACAGTTCACCTGCGCTCAGCAGGATCAGGCCTTTATTAAAGTTGTTGCCCATGTTGATGGCGTCACTGTTGCTGATGGCGGTCTGCAAATTGGACTCAAATTCGGCAAGCAAGCCCGAGGCCAGCTTGTATTTGGCCATGAGCATATAATACGTAGGCGTGTATTTATTCTGCTTTCCCAGTTTCTTTGACGACTTCTTCTCAAACTTGGCTAAAGCCTTTGCGGCAGATTTGTAATCTCCCTTTTCATAAGCGGTTTCCGCTTTCAGGATCATCTTGTCGTACTTGCTTTGCGCGAAAGAAAAAGAAGTGCAAAGCAGTAAGGTGACAATAACTTGAATAAGTTTTTTCATAAGTGGATGTTTTCCAATATTAAAGGTAACGATTTGCACTGATTTTGCAGTTAAAAAAATGGCTGCTACCGCACCAGTATGGATCATAGATCAGTACATCAGATTGATTTCTGCTGACTTCATCCTATTAGTGAGCAGATGTAGAAAACTAACCACACCGAAACGATTATTACCGGCACACGCCTTCGCTGAGCACGCAGGATGCAGTACTTTGTGGATTTGTTCTGGCGAACGTAGTTTTTTCAATACGAAGATCACCGTCAATGACACACGGAAACAAGCGGAATTGCTGGTGATAAATGATCAGGCGGTCAGCAACTTGTTCAAAATGATTTTGGCCGCTTCGGTTACGGGTGTTCCCGGTCCGAATATTCCGGCTACACCGGCTTTGTAGAGAAACGCATAGTCCTGTTGAGGAATTACACCTCCGGCCACGACCATGATATCTTCCCTTCCTATTTTTTTCAATGCCGTAATCAGCTCGGGTATTAATGTTTTGTGTCCACCGGCAAGGCTGGATGCGCCAATGACATGCACATCATTTTCGGCAGCCTGCATGGCTACTTCGTCCGGAGTCTGAAACAACGGACCGATGTCGACATCAAAACCAAGATCGGCAAAACCGGTGGCGATAATTTTCGCTCCGCGATCGTGACCATCCTGTCCCATCTTGGCCACCAGAATGCGCGGCCTTCGCCCATCCAGCTCAGCAAAATCATCGGAGAGTTTTCGTACGTCAATCAGTGTCTTGTTGTTTTTCATCTCACCGGAATATACGCCTGAAATGGATTTGATGCTTGCTTTGTACCGGCCGAATACTTTTTCCAGCGCCATGGAAATTTCGCCCAGCGTGGCACGCTTGCGGGCGGCATCAATGGCCAGCTCCAAAAGATTTCCGTTTCCGCTTTGAGCCGCTTCGGTAAGTTGGTTCAATGCCTCTTCTACATCCTTGCTGTTGCGCTCTGATTTCAATTGATTTAATCGTTCCACTTGTTCTTTGCGCACAGCGGTATTATCTACATCCAGAATGTCGATGACTGTCTTTTCATCCGTCTGGTATTTGTTCACTCCAACAATCACATCTTTGCCCGTATCAATGCGTGCTTGTTTAGCCGCAGCCGCTTCTTCAATACGCATTTTGGGGATGCCGCTTTCGATGGCTTTGGTCATGCCGCCCAGTTCTTCCGTCTCTTCTATCAACGCCCATGCCTGGGCTACCAGTTGCTCGGTCAGGTATTCCACATAATACGATCCACCCAATGGATCCACTACCTTGGTAATGCCGGTTTCCTTTTGAAGGTAGAGTTGTGTATTGCGGGCGATGGAAGCAGAGTAATCGGTGGGGAGTGCAATGGCTTCATCCAGTGAGTTGGTATGCAGCGATTGTGTTCCGCCCAGTGCAGCAGCCATCGCTTCAATGGTGGTGCGGGTTACGTTGTTGAATGGATCTTGTTCGGTGAGGCTCCAGCCCGATGTCTGGCAATGCGTACGCAATGCCATTGATTTGGTATTTTTTGGATGGAACTGCTGAACTATCTTCGACCATAATAATCGACCCGCGCGCATTTTGGCGATCTCCATAAAGAAGTTCATACCAATGCCCCAGAAGAAGGAGAGGCGCGGAGCAAAATCATCAATAGCAATGCCTGCCTTTAATCCCGCACGAATGTATTCCAGACCATCTGCCAATGTATACGCCAGCTCAATATGCGCGGGTGCACCCGCTTCGTGCATGTGATATCCACTGATGCTGATGCTGTTGAACTTAGGCATTTGCTTTGAGCAATATTCAAAGATGTCAGCTACGATACGCATGGAAGGTGCAGGAGGATAGATGTAGGTGTTGCGTACCATGAACTCTTTGAGGATATCATTTTGTATGGTGCCACTGAGTTGTGCCGGCTTCACACCTTGTTCTTCGGCAGCGACAATGTAAAAGGCCATGATGGGTAGCACGGCTCCATTCATCGTCATGGATACCGACATTTTATCCAGTGGAATCTGATCGAATAAAATTTTCATGTCGAGTACAGAGTCAATCGCTACACCGGCTTTACCTACATCGCCCGATACCCGTTCATGATCAGAATCGTAACCCCGGTGTGTAGCCAGATCAAATGCCACCGACAACCCCATCTGTCCTGCCGCCAGATTCTTACGATAAAATGTATTGGAATCTTTTGCGGTAGAAAAACCGGCATATTGTCGCACGGTCCATGGGCGCACCGTGTACATGGAAGCATAAGGGCCACGCAGGAAGGGTACAACGCCCGCAGTATACTTTTTTAAAGAAGAAGAGGCAATGTCCGCCTGTTGGTAAACGGGTTTTACTTCAATTTTCTCCGGAGAAATCCAGGAGGGGAGTACGGCTTCCTCTTTGAGCTGGCCCGAAGAGAGGGGATGAAAACCGATTGTTGATTTGGAAAGCGTTGCATGCTGAGCCGACACCTTATTCCACGCAGACAAGGCAAGCTGCTGCGTAAGCTGATCGATGTAATACGATCCTGCAGTAGGATCAGCCACTTTTGAAAGATGTGATTCTTCACGCAGAATAGCAGACACATTCCGGGCTATGCGTGTGTTGAGTGACGTGTCTTCTTCGGCATCGATCGTCAATGCCTCACACCCGCCAAGTAATGCAGCCAGACCGGCGGTGGTGCTTTTCAGCAAATGTCCTTGTGGCTGAAATTTGGATTCGGCATCAGGGGTTATGGCGGTGTGAACAGGTAGCTCAATCGGTTCGTCTACTCCATATGCCCGGAGCAATTGTGCCCATACCAGATGAAGTGCTTTCAGTTTGGCAATAGATAGAAAGAAATTACTGTTGATTGATATGAAAACAGAAATCTGGCGGAATACTTCTTTTGCTTTCCATCCTTCTGCCATGAGTGTGCCGGCACGTTCTATAGCTTGATGAATGACGTATTCGATTTCTTTGCTGGCTTCACCCGGTGCTACTACACTACCAAGTGGTCGGAATGCTTCCCAATCTTTAAAGAGAGGGTGATGATCATTCCTGCTGTTGCCCGTGAAGAAAAACGAACCTGTCATTTTTTTCTTGTCGAAACGGCTTTCCAGTTCGTTATGGATTTCCTTAAGCAGGGGAAGATGATCGCCATGGAATAAAAAAGAAACAGCGCAATAATTCAGATCTATCTTATTCAGCAACGCTTTTATATCCGGATTTTGATTCGCTGTGGTTAGCTCAAACAGAATTCCATCTGCTCCATGATTCAATGCTTCCAGCGCGAGTTCGTTGGCTTTCTTTTCTTGTGTTACCACCAGCCGTGGTGTATTTCTCCAGGCACGCGCGCCAAGATAAGGATCGGACGAAGGGGAGAGTGAAAAAGAAAAATCCGGATTACGATCGGCTTCATCATAATACGGTTTGATGGTGATGCCCTCCTGCAGGAAGGAGAGCTTGTCAAAAGGATCAGCACCACTTAGCTCCGTTTTGGCGGCTTCCGTCCAGTCTTTTGTGTGGCTTGCAGAAAAAGAAGAAAGTAATGCGTTGATATCGGTGGGGAGGGTCATGGGGAACATTTTGTTTTCAATGTTTCAAGTTGAAGTTAAGTTGGCACTAAACAAAACTTTACTCCTGGAAACAGGATCTGATAATGCGATTTTTTTCAACATAATCAAGAGCGATTTTGGTTTTTTTGTTCTTCTTTTTTTTTACACTTTTGTCCCCCTTCCCTATTTTAGGAAGCCCTGATTACCCGATTTAAAGCCCTTAATTTTAGTATGGTGATTGATAGCGCTACAGCCTGGACAGATTGTCTGGAAATTATAAAACAGAACGTTGATGAGCAGAATTTCAGTACGTGGTTTAAACCGATTGTGCCTTTACGGGCGGAAGGTGATGTATTGACCATACAGGTTCCCTCACAATTTTTCTTCGAATGGCTGGAGGAGCACTATGTACCGGTGTTGCGTAAAGCCATCCATTCCGTACTGGGCGAAAACGGACGCCTGGAATATTCGGTCATTGTCGATAGTGGAAATCAGCGCAATCCTCCGCTTATTGTTAATTATCCCAATGGGGCGGGCACAAAACGCTACAATCCCAATCAGCAAGTAAACAATGGGAGCAATGAAGAGTATTCCCCTTTTGTATTGCGTACGCTTAATCCGGCCAATGTTAATTCGAAACTGAACCCGAATTACTCTTTTGATAATTTTGTAGAGGGAGACTGTAACCGGCTGGCACGCTCTGCCGGGTTGGCAGTAGCCAAAAAACCCGGTATTACTTCGTTCAATCCATTGATGTTGTACGGAGGTGTGGGTGTGGGTAAAACTCACCTCGTACATTCAATCGGTAACGAGATCAAGAAAAATTTTCCGGAGAAAATTGTGTTGTATATCGATCAGAACGATTTTACCAGCCAGTTTTTGAATGCCGTACAAAATAACAAGATCCAGGACTTCCAGAGCTTCTACATGAAAGTGGATTTGCTCATCCTGGATGACGTGCAGTTTTTGGCAGGCCGCGAGAAGACACAGGAAATGTTCTTCCATATTTTTAATCAGCTTCACCAATCGGGTAAGCAGATCATTATGACCAGCGATTGCCCTCCGCGCGATCTGAAAGGATTCCAGGAAAGATTATTGTCGCGCTTCAAGTGGGGATTGACGGCCGATCTGCAGGAACCGGATTTCGAAACCAAGCTGGCCATCATTCACAACAAGATGGAATCCGATGGAATTGAGATTCCAACTGAAGTAGCCGAATACCTGGCCTACAGTGTCGATACCAACCTTCGCGATATGGAAGGGGTATTGAATTCATTGATCTTCCACGCTACGTTGTTGAAAAAACAAATTGATCTTGATCTGGCGAAAGAAGTACTGAAGAACATCGTAAAAGAAATTCAGTCAGACGTAAGTGTTGACTTTATCCAGAAGACGGTAGCCGACTACTTCAAAGTAGAGCTGGAGGCCATGAAAGGTAAAATCAAAAAGCGGGAGATTGTAATACCACGTCAGGTAGCGATGTATTTCTGCAAACGCTTCACGCAGCTCACACTGGCATTGATCGGTGAGAACTTTGGTGGCCGCGATCACAGTACCGTGATTCATGCCCTGGAGTCAGTCGAAGACATGATGAAGACCGATGCCAACTTCAAGAACTCCGTAGAAGACCTGACCAAGAAGCTGAAGATGCGCATGGCATCGTAAGAGAAGAAAGTTTATCGTTTAAGTGAATAGTGAAAAGTCATTTCGGAAACGGGATGACTTTTTTGTTTTGGTATTGATCAGTTGAAGTATATAGTTTAATTAGGCTAGCACTTACATTATGCAATTACCTCTAACAACCTTCATAGCAGAAGAAAGAACTGTTGCTGACTGGAATTCTATAAGAACTTTATTAATAGATTCTGATGATTCAGAGCATTGGAAGTTAGTATTTGATGATTACTTTTTTGCTAGACTAAAGAGTCGTTATTTGAACCCGATTGAATCAATTAAGCAACATAGTAGATGCAAAGGTGAAGGTTTTTCGATTATGACAATTATCTGTTCTCTCATTGAATTTCTAGAGACGACTTATCGGGGTAAAAATTATAGATATGTACGTAAAGGTGATAAGCCTCTTCGGGATTTCGAGTATTCTAGCAGTAGCGAGATATTTAGAAGCTTCTTAACAAGCCATAAACCATCTTCCATTGAGACAATTGTGTACAGAGATGATTTTTATGATGCTTTGATTCAATACATTCATAATTATCAAAATGATCTCCTATCTTATACTGAGAGAAAGAGTGCATTCTTAAGAAAGTTTGACAGATTATGTGAGGAGTAGTTCCTGACTTTTAGATTGAATACCGATCAGTGCTAACTCTTCCCCGATTCATGCGCAACAATCCCCCTCACAATCAAACCCTGCGCAGCAATATAAGTCAGCATAATCCAGAAGTTCCCCATCGCAATGGCTGAATGAAATTTGTTAACAGCCAGTACCGAATCGGAAACCTGAAACAACAGCGCTCCACCGAACACCATCCAGAAGGAAGCCGGTGAAGTTTTGCCAAAACGAAACAGTGCATTCATTACCATGATAATGATCACCACCGCATAGATCATCACTGGCAGTTGTAAAGCACCCAACTTAGGTTGAAGAACAACAACAAGCCCTGTACCCGCCAATAGGATGGGCAACGAGAAGCGGATCTTTTGCGTGTTCAGCAATCCCTCCGTTGAATCCGCATAACTGTGCTGGCGATAAGCCAATATATAGAAGACATGACCCAGCAGAAAGGCAACCAATCCCAGCATAAAAAACAATTCACCATCAAGCATCAACAATACATCACCTGCCCAGCAAAACACTAATCCCGCAAGGAAAACCACGGAACGCTGTGAAGTGCGGGTGAGGTAGTAGCCAACCAATGCCAGTACAATAAGTGGTTTGGCGATGGTTGTTAAAAGGGGAATGTGAAAGAGAAGCCCGCCCAGCTCAAGGCCGCTTACGGCAATAAATAGAAAAACAAATATTCGGTTCATGCGCGTGCAAGTAACGGGCGTATAGCCAGAAACACAAATGCAATACCGGCAAGGGTGCTGCTTACCATGAAGGTAAAAAAGAAATTGCTGCTTTCGTTATGATACAACCATCCGGAAAGAAATGCCCCTGTGCCAATCCCCAGCTCCATAAAAATGTATAACGATGCTACACCACGTCCTTTGTGATGTTCATCGCTCAAGTCAGTGGCCCATGCTAATAACGTAGGTGAAGTAGTGCCATGTGCAAAACCATACATCACAATACCAGCGATAAGCATCCATTGATTTTGTGCCAGGCCAATGACCACCATCGCGATGGCAATACATAAAACCGATACACGCAAAACTGGTATACGGCCATAGTGATCAGATACCTTGCCGCCTGCTAATCGTACTATCAATGAAGCAACCGTAAACCACGTAAACAGAATGCCTTTGTTTTGAATACCCATGTGTACACCTAAATCGGGGAACAAGGTGAACATCGTTCCATACGCGTAGGTGGCAAGTACCATCACAAGACAAGGCTCCCACACCAATGGCTCGAATAAATCTTTGCCTTTCACTTTCAGCATGGAAACATGGAAGCGTTGTTTTTCTTTCAGCGTTTCATGTGTGCTCCATAAAATGATCACCGACAATACGGCAAAGAAAGAAGAGAGATAAAACAGAGCACTCCATCCAAACTGATTGGCAACTAGTCCACCAATAGCAGGGCCAGATGCCATTCCAATACCACTGGCGGTACCCAGGTAGCCCATCGCTTCACCTCTGCGGTGTGATGGAATGATATCCGACAGATAAGCAGCTTGCCCGGTGGGAGTGAAGCCGGTTGAGAATCCATGCACCAATCGTAAAAGAAAAAAGGCATTGAGGGTAGTGAGCAACGGATAAAACAGACTACACACCACGCAAACCACCGCACCCAGCATCATTACCGGCACCCGGCCAATCTTGTCCGACAACTTTCCGCTGAATGGGCGTGACAGCATGGCCGTTACGGTGAATAAAGAAATGATTAGGCCTTTATAATCCGCGCCACCAAGCTGTGTAAGAAATGCAGGCAGCTCCGGTATCAGCATATTAAAACTCGCAAAGAACAGCAGCGAGCTAAGGCAGATGAGCCAGAAGTGGGTAGTGTATATTTTGTTTGTCGCAGTCACGCAAAAAGGTTTTCTCTATAACTAAACAAAAAAGGTGAATGGCAGAAGATACTACCATTCACCTTTCACTTTTTTAACGATTAACATTAATTCTTCTCCGTAGGCTCCTGTGCTTCCAGCAAGAAAGCTTTGATGAAATCATCCAGGTCGCCATCCAGTACATTCTGTGCATCGGTACGCTCTACGGCAGTGCGTGCATCTTTTACCAGCTTGTACGGATGCAGTACATAGTTGCGTATCTGCGAGCCGAAGTCGATCTTCATTTTACCCGCTTCAACCTTGTCGCGTTCAGCATTGCGCTTCTCAATCTCCATCTGGTAGAGACGCGATTTCAGCATCTGCATGGCACGTTCGCGGTTGGCATGTTGTGAGCGTTCCACCTGGCATACAATTACAATACCCGAAGGCTTGTGTGTTAACTGTACTTTGGTTTCCACCTTGTTTACGTTCTGCCCACCGGCACCACCCGAGCGTGAGGTCTGCATTTCAATGTCTGCGGGGTTGATCTCAATTTCAATCGAGTCATCTACTTTGGGATACACAAAGATGGACGCAAACGAAGTATGTCGTCTTCCATTCGAGTCGAACGGAGATACACGTACCAACCGATGCACACCAATCTCTGATTTCAGTTTACCGTAAGCAAAAGGGCCATCGATCTCCAGCGTTGCCGATTTGATACCGGCCACATCGCCCGATTGGTAATCGACCTGAGTTACTTTGTAGCCGCTCTTTTCTCCCCACATGATGTACATACGGTTGAGCATATCGGCCCAGTCCTGACTTTCGGTTCCACCGGCACCATGGTTGATTTCCACCATGGCACTGAGTTGATCTTCGTGCTGGCTCAGCATTTTTTTGAATTCCAGCTCTTCAATGGAAGCATGTGTTTTCTTGTATTCCGCTTCCAGTTCTTCTTCCGTAGCATCACCC
>JAHEZH010000113.1 GCA_023251155.1 Flammeovirgaceae bacterium
ACATCCCAAACAACGGCATTGATTGGATTAACACAAAGGAATTGAATGGCATTTCATCATTTGAGGAATTGGTGGAAGAAATAAAAGATTAGCCCTCGCGTTTGGAAGCACATTTACATTTTCGCCTACGCAATACCAAAAACAAAGAAAATGCAAAAGAGCTACCAAACCCACACACAGAGAAAGTGGTAATACTGGACAGACATAAAACAAAAGAGACGCCAGCCTGTAACAATGTATATAAAACATATGCTGTATTGTAGGTTCTTAAATTGCGTGCTGTTAAATTTCGTCAGCAACGTGGGACAAAGATGTAGGTTTTAAACGCATACGTTTTATATACTAGCGTTGGCAGCAATGCGCGGTGACGGCTCGACAAAGACATAATGGACCATTGAGATGTTAAACATTATAAACGATAAAGACCTAGCTAACTTTTTGAAAGACTCACCACTTTATTCAAAGGTTAAGTTTTTCGAGGGACAACCTAAAGACTTTGAATTTAATATTCATGAATTCTTTGAGGACAAAGCATACAAATTTTATTGTCCAAGTGAGTCCGACTACCATACTTTTAAAATTAAGCCGACATCGAATCAGATTTATCTTTTGTGCGAAAAGGCAATTGGTTACTACATAGACGACTCAGAGAAGATAAATCATTCATTCTTCTTTAATGGAATCTGCCAATCCTGCGGATACAGAATGGATTTCCTAGTGAACATCTTTAGCGAAACACCTTTTAAAAGTGATGAACTTGTCTTGCCGACAACTTACCTAAAAAAGATTGGGCAATTCCCTCCATTTGAAAGAAATCCAGAAAAAGAGGTACTCGACTACTTAACAGATGAAGATAAGGACAACTATAAAAAAGCTTTATCAAATCTTGCAGTTAGTTACGGAATTGGAGCATTTGCCTACTTCAGGAGAATCATTGAAAATGAAATCAAGAGAATAGTTAAGGACATCTCACAACTTGAGTTTGAAAATGCCGACAAGGTCAGAAACGCTTGGCGACAATATGAGCAAAACCACCAGATGACAAATTTAATCGACAACATTTATGACTACTTGCCGAGGTCACTCAAAGAAATGGGTGACAATCCAATCAAGTTGTTACATCAACAGCTCTCTGGTGGAATTCATGAGCACAGCGAGACGGAATGTCTGGACAAAGCAAAACGGGTTGACATCTTGCTTAGATATGTGATTAAAAAAGTTAACTCTGAGAAATACGAATTAAAGGACGTAAAAAATGCAATGAAGGGTTTAAGGGAATAAGAGTTGACAAAGCGCACAGCTGCCAACAAAATGCTTGTGCAATGGCCGGGTTCGCAACTGCATTAAACATTCGGTTTCATTATATAAATTTGTCACGGTGGACAATTTACAACTGGTCGGGCTTGTCGGGCTATCGCCCTTAACAAGCCCTCCTAGCCCGGCCACTGCACAAGCACCAACGTTGTGCGTAATGCCCCTTGGACAGTGAAGCAATTGGCACATTGCCTTGCCGCGCAAAGCTGACACACGACCAAAGCAAGTCAATGAGCCAAAATACACCAGCCGACAAATTTGTAGAAGAAAAGAATGAAAATATACATTAGCCCAAACACAGCAGGACGATATGGTGGAGCCTTAAACGGCAACTTGAGATACTTATCCAATGTAATTCAAACTTCGATTGACAATTCAGGTTTCACGTCAACATTCGATGAATTCTGGCTGACGTTGTCATACCCCCCAATGTATGTCCTTCCTGGGGTTGTGGGTATGGAAAAGGAGTACATTGAATTCTACAACAAGTTTCCTTATTCTAGGCTGAATAGAAAATCAAAAAAAATTGAAATAACATTAAAGGCTCCTGAGTTTTCAGAGCATTTTGACTTGGAAGACCAAGACAGGTACTCTAACAAATTTGAAATTGAAAGCCAATACAAGAATCTATCAGAGACAGACTTGGGAAAAGCACTTATCGACAAATATCTTGAAGCCGGAGAAATAATAAATTCAAAAATTAAGAAGGAGGACAAATTTGACTTCGGACTCTTCAAAGAGGCGCTTCTTTCACTAAGAAGTAAAATCTCGGCCGACTTCTTGGAGAACCTAAACCAAGAACTGACAATCAAAGTGAGGGATGAAATTCTAGATGAAGCGAGACAAGTTAGAGCAGAAAGAAAACGGACGAATAAGGTAAAGGACAAAAAGGTTCGAGACCTGCGGGTTTACTACAATGGACTACCTAACAAGGCGCTTTACCCTTATGACTATCAGTACACCGAAATATTTAGAAACTTATTAAGGAGTAGCGGCTTGATGTGTCCGACATATCATCACATTTATATTCAAGTCGCTAAGACTCATGAAGACGGACTTAGAAATTCTTTTTCAGTTGAAGACTGGTATGTAAATGGTCTCGCCGTTATCAACTATGAAGACTACTTAAGGAAAACTGAACCGGAAAAAGAAGAAATGGTCATCGACTTGATTTCAAACGGATTGCTTGATATTGCAGAAATCGATAATCTTGACATCGCAATAATTAAAGGAGTAACGGACAAAATAAAGATTAAAGGACTCGACACTGAATTGATTTACAATAAGATTGAGAACACCAATCATGTTTTGACAATAACTTATCTTTCAAGGAGCATGGAAGAGCAATGCCCAATATTTTTTAGTTTACTGGACAAGAAGACAAAGCATTCAAACAGGATTGAAATTGGTCGTGCCGACAATTCACAAATTTACTTCTGGTTGCAAAAAGTTAGTTTGACGAAGGACAAAATAAAAGTAAAATCAAGTGGCTCAATTGAGGCTGACGTTTGGTTAAACGATAAACCGCGGACAATGGAGTTTGACATTGGAGAAATTATGAGGGTACCTCACGCCACACCAACTTAAAAGCCGCACGAGCCCCGCGCAACCAAAGCTTTTAAGTCCGTGTGGCTCATTAGTGACTGCAATGGGGCACGAACGCACAACAAAATGTATAATCCATGGCGCTGATAAGGAGGACATCTTTTTATTTTTGCTCAGCGCCACGGCTTATACATAAACGTTGTGAGGCATTGTTTATGCACAGATAGGGCAATGGAAAGAATTAACTTCGAAACGATTAAAAAAGAAATTCAAGACATATTTCCAAGCGCAACCGTTGACAAGTGGGATTTAATTCCGGATTCCATTCACCAATTGGCAGCTTCTCAGGGGACATACTTACAGTGGGAGCGAATTTCAAATTGGACGGAGTTTGAAGGAGGACAGATAGACTTCGAGGAAGAGGACTTTTTAAACCTTGCTTTCTATAAGCATAAACCGCAAGGACAAATTTATTTGGTGACGGATAGTTGTTTCAAGACAAGAGAAGGATACGGTGGAGATTCTGAGAAACTATTAGAGTTTGTAAGAAACATTGACCAAGTAGAAAACGAGATTCCTTTCGTTCAGCCATTGGATTATGTTTTTGTTAATCCGGAACAAAAACTCATAACATTGATACACCACGAAGGACAGGTGACACAATACAAACGATGGATCTAAATAGCGCCTTACAACAATGCATATAAATCATGCCGTCAGAATTTGATGATTAATTATTAATTTGGACTGCCGGCACGCTTTATATGCGAACGTTGGCAGCAATTGCATGAGGACAATTTACTACATATTGATTCTGATTGTCTTGTACTCGTGTTCAAGACCTGAATACAAGATTTGTGAATTTGAAACGCAGGACAAAGAACTTAAACTGTATCATGACGTATTAACAGAGCTTATAGAGAAGCATTTTTATAATAGATACTTAAACCAAGTGATAACCAAAGAACTTAAGGAGAAATATCCCAATTCGACTATTGACTTTTCCGACACCGCAGAATTTAACGACGACTTGATTCTATTACAGAACAAATTATTTAATGACACTGCTAAGTTTGAGACAATTTGCTATCGACCGACGCTCGTAAACGGGCCATGGAGATATTTCTACTCGGACACAACAGACTTTTTCACGTTGGCGAAGGTGGACACAGCAAAATATATGCGCGACATAAAGGCATTCTTGACGTCATTTTCTCCAAGATGGAAGTCAGTTGCCGACACAATTGGCCAACCTCAAACAAGATATACAAGTGAGAACTTTAATCTTTGTACTTCAAAGGTGATTCCTTGTGGACACTACAATGAGGCGGACATTGGAGTTGTAAGTTTTTCTAAAGTCTTCTTGAATGGGGACAAAACCAAAGGACTCCTTTATTATGAGTTTACTTGTGGAGGGAAATGTGGGATGGGTGAAATCATCTTAGTGGAATTTGTTAAACAACGGTGGACAATTAAAAAAATAAAGCAACTTTGGATATCCTGACAAAAATGCAAAAGCTGCCAACAATGGCTATATAACATATGCTGTA
The DNA here is from genome assembly GCA_023251155.1 of Flammeovirgaceae bacterium. GTDB lineage: Bacteria > Bacteroidota > Bacteroidia > Cytophagales > Cyclobacteriaceae > ELB16-189. The sequence continues at coordinate 4,410 of JAHEZH010000113.1, forward strand.
TCGTAGGTTCTTAAAGTTTCCACAAGTAAATTACGTTAGCAACGTAGGACAAGGATGTAATTATTTGAACGCATACGTTTTATAGCCGAGCGTTGGCGGTAATTGGGCTAGCTCGTGGACAGAGACGCGTAAACCGACAAACTCGGTCGACAAAAACAAAATCGAAAATGTGTCAACCATTTTCAGGGACGACACAAGAATATTTAACGAAAGAATGAACAAGGATCAAGATTTCAGTACCCCTTCCACACTGGTGATTGAGTACAAATCAATATCGTTGGTCATTCGCGGAGTATTATCGATCGCGATAATAGTCGCATTAACTATTTTGACAAATGCGCTTTCAAACATCCTCGCTATCGTAGTTCTGAGTATTTGGCTAGCAATTGCCATATTATGGCTTAAGAAAGCGTATCTAGATACGGCTCTAATAATTACAGACAATGGAATCAAAATCAATGACAAGCATAATATTGAATGGCATACCGTTGACAATTTTTTCATCAAGACTACAGTTGTGGATGATGGAGAAATTGAAACACTAATTATCAATACTGAGAAAGGGGACTTTAAGTTTGATTTGGACGACTTGAATATTGACAAAGAGAGGCTTAATCGCTGGATCAAATTTCACAAGCAAAGTCAAAGGAAAAGTTGACCGACAATTGGACAAAATAAAATAGGAGACTAAAAATGGAGAAAGACAGACAAAACTTAAGGGACTCAAAACCATTTGGGTTACTTCATTTCCGACAACACGGGACTGGACAACTTAGCCGACTTTAAAATTAACGACAGAGAAAGGGAGTGACTAGCTGACGATTACGGACGAAGCCCAACTACCGCCAACACTGTGCATATTCAATTTGGCGGGTTCAGTGTCCCCATTAAGTTTCGGTTTCAATATTTACATTTGTCACGTGGGACAGCTTTCAACTTGGTCGCCTTGTCGGCCTGATGGCCTTAACAAGGCTCCTAATCCGCCAAACTGAAATATGCACCCACGTTGTGGCCAATGCACTTGGACAAGTAGACCACCTGAAAGAGAAAACAGATGACTGACAAATGACAAAGCTGCCTAAATCAATTTTTGACCTAATTGTAATGGAGGACTTTAGGAAAAGGACAGCGATGTACATCGGTGATAAAAAAAAATTACGACTTTAAAATCTTTTATTGATGGATATTTTTACGCCACGTGGACAAATGACATCGAAGTTGATGACAAGATAAAGTTTGATGACTTTCATGATTGGGTTGCTGGACAATTTAAATGGAAGGAGTCAACAGCGGGTTGGAGTAAAATCATTTTAGACGAATGCAAAGGAGATGAGGAACTTGCAGTAGATAAGTTCTTTGAGTTGTACGATAGCTTCAAAACCAGAGTCAAATGACAGTGGACGTGCACTGGCCACAACAAAATGCATAATCAATGGCGGGTTCGTGTAAATTTTGTAGATTAGTTTTCAAAATACGTTTTGTGTCGTGGGACAGTGACGCGCTTTGAAAGCCCAGTCACGTTTCATACATAAACGTTGTATGCAATTGGCTATTTTGATAGCATGAAGATTTCAACGGAAGGAGTTTTGTTTTTAGCATCTGCTAAGAAATTGGCGGAAGAATATATGGACAAGTCATTCAACTACGACTTTCCCCAGGGACTTTCGAAATTACTTGATGGGAATTCCATAATTGCTTTGACAACTTCGGATGGTGACAATGTAGTTTTAGATATATTACCAGATGGGGAAAAATTAACTGGGGACTTTGATAAGGTTATCACGCAGTGGATCGAATTGAAAATCGATGACCAACTATTGATATTATCACATGCTGAGTTTACTCAGATCTGTACAAAAAAAGGCGACTATAAAATTTATGGTTGGCCCGTAAAAAAAATTGACAAGGGGCCCGGACTGTATCAAGTAAGAATAGGGGTTGACGACTTTCGTGACAATTTTGATGAGATTGAAACGTATTTTCGGCTGACAATTTCGATACGAAAAAGCGAAGAAAAAGGAATTAATGAGGTAATGGAGATTGCATTTTAAACTGTGAGAATGGCCAACAGCATACAACAAAATGTATAATCCATGGTGCTGATAAGGAGGATGTTTTTTATTTTTTTCTCAGCGCCACAGCTATGCACGAACGTTACAGGCAATTTTAGAAAAGACAATTCAGTAATTTATGGGACTAGACATGAGGCCAATGGGAAAGCCTAAGCCTGGATTTGAAAAAAGATTTACCGAGATTTTTGAGATGGTGTCTCAAGACAGAATTCCTCAACCATCAATATTTGATAAATTGAAAGGAAAGAAATTGCCGAGTAAGGACGAACTGCTGCAAGAATGGTTTGCAGGACAAATTCAGACCTATGAAACAATTAAAGCTCCCAAAGTTGGTAGAGACAAAGAAGCAGATGAGTGGATAAAAAGTAAGTATAACGAACTTGAAAAGAAACCATCGTTTGACGAGTTCCTGAAAGAGCACGATGGCTACTATGTGATCGAACTTGCAAAAGAAAAGGATGGGGTGCCTGTTTATATTGCTATGGGACAAGATGAGAATGTTTTTAGAGGACAATTTCTTTCTGACTGCGGTGACATAATTGGCGAAGATTTAGTTAATGAGGCGTGGGAAACAAAACTTGCCGACAAGACTTTGGACTACGGAAACCGACTGATGAGTGCGGCTGACAAATTAGCAAAGGAAAAGAATTTAGAGTATTTAAAAACGCAAAGACTACCACCCGACACTTACGAAGATTCAATTGAAAGTAAACTGCATATTGTATTCTCATTGGCAAAGTGGTTAATTTTCTATGGAAAAAATGGACACGGATACGAAGCGGACTTCTAAAACTGCCTGTAGCAATTCATATAAATCATGCCGGCAGAGTTGATGATTAATTATTAATTTGGTCCGCCGGCACGCTTTATATGCGAACGTTGGGCGCAATTTTTACGGACATGAAAGCAGAACTTATTTATGTTGAATTAAAGACTGGATACAGTGACAATGGACCAGCTTGGATTGGGAATGGATTTTACAATCGCACTCGTAAGACAGTTTACTTTAACGGACAGGTGCTCTGCAGAAGTCAAGGGATTTCAAGTAATCATATTGACCTAAGAGACAAGAGAGGAATATTGGATTTCTGGGGTAAAGAAAAAAGGGACTGACAGACATTTGGGCTGTGCAGGGACAATAATGATTGACGAGAGTGTGATTGACGATTACTTGACGCTCAGAGGTCTGACAAGTTTGACAAAAGGTAAGTATGAGATTGTTGTTCTTGACAATACTCCAGCAAAGGAAACCTCAAAGGAATTGGAGAATTTAAAAGCAAATGAAGGTTTTGACGACTCGTTGAGATTTAAGAAAATTTCAGACCTATCCGACAATGAACTAAATGAACTCATTGACTATTATGACAGTCTAGACTTGACTTCAATTCACAAAAAAGCGAGAAAAGGATACATCGATAAGGTAGCCGAGTTAAATGAACTTAAAAACATTCGTGAAGTAAAAACTGCGCCCAACAAAAGCTAAATGCAATTGCGGGGCTCGGTTTAAGTAAATAGATTTTAATACCTAAGTTAGATTTTACAACGTGGACAGTGAAGCAGCTTCGAATTCCCGCAACTGCTTTTAGCTAGACGTTGGAGGCAAGCGTAACAATGACACGACATACAATGAAACTAAAATTTATATTTTTGATAATGGGAGTTTTTTCAACACTATTCGGCCGGGGACAAGAAACTAAGACCGACATTTTTCCTGAAGAGAACTTTTCAGTCTTAGAAGGTAAAATTGGTGACAAGCCAGTTATTGGCTCGTTTAATATGGCATACAAAACGTATGACAAGAAAGCTAAATACCCGTGGTGTTTAAAAATTGCTATTGGACTTGAATTAGGAAATCTTTTCGAGAATGGACTTCCTAAGAAAGAGGAAAGTGAAATTGCCAACAGACTAGAAGACGACCTTTTGGCTAACATTCAAAAACTAGGGACAGCGCATTACGTTGGACACTTATTTAACGACACATTTTTAGACGTCTATATTTACCTTGCCGACCCAGAATCTGTTCATAAGTACTTACAGACTCAAGTGAATAAAGAAGGACTGATTAGAGGATTTGGTTACGAGATAAATGAAGATCCAAAGTGGACGACAGTTCAAGGATTTATGAAATAGAAACAGTGGACGTTACGCCAGCCGCCAACAACGTTCATAATCAATGGCGGGGTTCGGTGTAAATTTGTAGTTTTAGTTTTCAAACAACGTTCAGTCGTGTATAAGCTTTGGAACCGACTGAGTTCAGGAAGTTATTTTCCGGAGCCTGTACGAGAAGTGGCGATAAAGAAGAAGGGAGGCGGAGTACGCAAGCTTGGATTCCCACCTTGTTAGACCGCATTGCGCAGCAAGTAGCATTGAATCACAAAAACGAATCACTCTCCTTCGCAGCCTCTTCCGACAACCGATGTGCATACTCCTTACCCAGGTACTGGTCAATAAAATAATGACCTACATAGATCAATGGGGTGAGCAGTATGGCTACTACAAACTTGTAGATGTAGTTGGTAATCCCGATGGCTACAATCTGGTCATTATCGAAGATGCCGTAGAAGGCAATGAACAATACCACAAAGCTATCGATGAACTGAGAGATCAGGGTGGAACCCGTGGCGCGTAGCCATAGCATTTTGTTACCGGTTACTTGACGTAGTTTGTGAAAGGCAAACACGTCTACCAATTGCCCCAGCAGGAAAGCAGAGAGTGATCCAATAATAATACGATTGCCCTGCCCGAATATTTTATTGAAAGCAAAATCCATGTTGAAATAGTTGCCTGCCGCATCTTTGTTGTTGGTATTCATCCAGAAGTCGGCAGGAGGGAGCTTCATGGAAAAGAACACCACGATGAATACATAGGCGATCAATACCGCAGAGAGGTAGCTGATGCGTTTCACCCCCGGCTTGCCAAAATATTCGTTAATCAAATCGCTGGTAATAAATACCACGGGCCATATCACGGCACCTGCCGTAAGATTGAAATCCATGGTGAAGCCAAGGATATGCAGGTGAGCCGGCTGCAGGCCCAATGTCGTTTCTCCCGAGAAGATCTTTACCCCGATCATCTCCGCCAGGATGGCGTTGGTGAGAAAGATGCCACAGAGTATGATGAAGATCCGGTTCTTCTTCTGATCTAATCTGAGATCGGGGGGTGCCGTTACCGTTTTCATGCTTCAAGTTCAAAGGTTTCGCCTTCTATGGCCAGTGCTGTATCAGCAAAGATCGCGCGGGCTTCTTCCAGCAAAGGATCAAGGTCTTTATAGCGTGCCGAAAAATGCCCGAGGGCCAGCTTCTTCACCCCGGCTGCGCTGGCCATACGTGCTGCATCGGCAGCCGTACTGTGAAACGTTTCTAGGGCTTTCTCTTTTTCTGACTCCATAAAGGTAGCTTCATGATACAGCAGATCTACTCCCCGCAGTTGCTCAATCGCTTTTTCGTTGTAGGCCGTATCGGAGCAATACGCATACGAGAAAGAAGGCCGTGGTGCCAGCGTATAGTCTTCGTTGCGATAAATCATATTGCCGGCTTCATCTTTAATGTCATTCCCCATTTTCAGCGATGCGATGTGCTGTAACAACATGCCATCCTGCAACTTTGTTTTATCCATGCGCCTTGTTTTTATTTTCTCTTTGAAAAGAAAACCAGAGCAGGGTATGCGGTGGCGCAGCGGTATCGTTTCTACTGTCATCACTTCATCTTCGAAGAGGATTGTTTGCTCCTCCGAATGAAACGAATGAAAGTGGATCGCATAATTCAGTACCGATTGCGAGTGCTTGAGTTGTATGGTAATGATTTCATCGAGGCCTGGGGTGCTGTAGATGTGCAGTTCATTGCTACGCTTCTGCAGGTGCATGGAGAAGAGCAGGCCCATCAGCCCCAGGTAATGATCACCGTGCAGGTGGCTGATGAAGATATGGTTGATTTTATGAAACGGTATCTGGTAGCGGCCCAGTTGGATCTGTACGCCCTCACCACTGTCGATGAGGAAGTGACGATTCTGTACGCAAAGGTATTGTGAAGTAGGAAATCTGCCGTGGGCAGGAAGTGCTCCGCTGGAACCGAGTATCGTGAGCTTGAAGGACAAATTAATTTAAGTAGGCAGTAAGCAATTAGCAATAGTCAACAAGCGGTGTAAATATGCAACCGGCTCTATGTTGCCAATTGCATATTGTCCATTGCCTATTGTTATTCTCCGTCTTTCATGTCTTTTTCAATTTCGTGCATGAACACTGCATCGATCGCTTCTTCGACACTTGGAAGGATGTTTAATACACTGTCCAGCTGCGATATTTTGATCAGCTTCATGGTATGATCGGAAAGCCGGGTAAGTATAAAAATACCACCGTCTTCCTGGAAGATACGATTACCTACAAGCAGTGCACTAAGGCCTGATGAGTCGGTATACTTTACTTCCGTCAGGTCCAGTACAATATTGCGTACACCTTCGGCATGCAAGGTCACCATTTCCGATTTCAGGTTGGGGGCAACGCTGGAATCCATCTTTTCTTCATGCAGGCGAAGGAGGGTGTATTTTTCCTGTTTATCGATCGTGTACTTCATAGAAATTTATTGTTCGGGTTTAAAAGTAAGGCAATTAAATGGAATTAACGATACTCTTTTCAATTCGCTGGAGGAGGGAGTCGTCATTTATTTCTTCCAGCGCCTGTCCTGTTACCTGCTGATACAGTTCTTTGTAACGGTTGGAGATGGAGGCGACAATCTCATCGGTCATCTCGGGTACTTTCTGCCCGTCTTTGCCCTGGAAGCCGTTTTCAATCAGCCACTGGCGCACAAACTCTTTTGATAACTGTTTTTGTGCTTCCCCTGTCTTCTGGCGGTCGGCATATCCTTCCCTGTAAAAGTAGCGTGACGAATCGGGCGTGTGTACTTCATCGATGAGGTAGATGGTGCCCTTGTGCTTGCCGAATTCATACTTGGTATCCACCAGTATCAACCCGCGCTCCGCGGCCAGTTCAACACCTTTGTTATATAAAGCGAGCGTGTATTTCTCCAACACGCTATAGTCCTCTTCACTCACCAGGTTGCGTTTCAGTATTTCCTCGCGTGATATGTCTTCATCATGGCCCACCTTCGCTTTGGTTGTAGGGGTGATGATGGGCTGGGGCAGTTTGTCACTTTCTTTCAGTCCTTCAGGCAAGGCCACCCCACATACCGAGCGTCTTCCCGCTTTGTATTCGCGCCAGGCATGGCCCGACAGGTAGCCGCGCACGACCATCTCCACCGGAAACGGTTCGCATTGAAACCCGATGGTCACATTCGGGTCCGGAGTGCTGATCACCCAGTTCGGCACGAGGTCTTTTGTGGCTTTCAGGTTGAAGGCTGCAATCTGGTTGAGTACCCTTCCCTTGTCGGGGATAGCACGCGGCAGCACCACATCAAAAGCGGAGATCCGATCAGAGGCTACCATGGCCATTTTCTCGCCGAAGTAGTACACATCGCGTACTTTGCCACGGTAAAATCCGGTCTGACCTTTAAACTGAAAGTGGGTTTCTTTGATCGCGTTCATGCCTTTGCAAAATTGCCCTTGCGGGATGGTAGTTGAGTTCGCAAACTAACACAAAGAAGTGGTAAGATGCACCACCATTTTTACTGATTCCACCGGATTTTTGCGGGCCGCTACCGCACGGGCAAGGGATTTTGAATTTCATCTGCCTTCATCCGCGAGATAGCCCGACCTTTTTTTGTGAAGAACTGCTGCTGGAGAGTCCGGTACTTTACTCTTTCGTTAGCCGGGGTATACCCGCAGGTAAATAGCCGGAAAGAGTGGACCGAGAGTGGAGGAAGAGTGGAGAATGGGGCTGGACAGAAAGCGTTAAGAGTGGCGACAACTGTCGTGCAGGCGGTGTGGTTCATCTGTGGGATCGCCTGTTCGTTACCTTAATGAGATTCTCCGGTCCGTCAGAAACGTCATGTGAGCCACAATAAACATGGAGATCGTGGCGAATCATTTGATCCCGAAAAAAATGCTAATGTGATTTTATAAAAAAGCTGATTTACCTGTAGCTATCTCTTATCATAAAAAATAAGTCAAAACGAAAATAATCTTACAATCCCTGAACCTACGTACAAGAGCTTCGAAAAATCTTGTTATTGCATTTTTTGAGTCGGTCGAACATAAAATAACGGTTATTTCTTTGAAAAATATTACATGCGTCTTCACTTAAAGGTGTAAAGTGTTGAATAATTTCTATAGGAGCAGGAAGATATGGTTTGTATTTTCAGTAGCATCAACAGAAATACTTCAAAAACCCCAATACCTATGAATCGAATTACCGCATTTGAAAAAATTACTAGAGTAAAATGGATGATTGAGCATAAAACAACCGGTAATCCTAAACAACTTGCGCAAAGTCTTGAAGTGTCAGAACGAACTGTTTATAGAATAATTCAGAATATTCAAGACATGCATCGAATTGAGGTAGAATATTCCTACTCAGAAAATAGTTATGTAATTATTAAGAAATAGTTTATCAATTTTATTTTTCACTGACATTATCTGGCAGTAGCTCATTTTATTTTTAGTTACCAAAAACAAAAATAAAATGCTATGAAAAAAATTACACTATCATTTTCGTGCGTACTCTTCGCTACGCTTTCTGCTTTTGCACAATGGACTACCAGTGGCAGTAACATTTATAACTCCAATGCTGGAAATGTTGGCATCGGTACCTCGTCACCCGCTGTAAAGCTCGAAGTGAACGGAGGAGGATCAACGGACGTTGTAAACGTACTTAATGAATCCAACTCCTTAGGTTTAAATGCATTGGTTTCCTCGTCAACTGATTTTCATGCACCTGCATTTATTGGAAAAAGATCGAGAGGAACGCTGGCAAGCCCTTCAGATGTTTCATCTGGCGACCGGGTAACCGGCTTTTATGGTACTATGTATCTAAATGGTGCCTTTAGAACATCGGCCGCAATACAGGTGTACGTAGGAGCGAGTCCAGGAAGCACGAGTTATCCTTCAAACATCCGTTTTGAAACTACTGCATCTAGTTCAACGACAAGAACAGAGCGTATGCGAATAACAGAGGCGGGGGACGTAGGGATTGGTTATTCTACTCCCAGCTATAAATTGGACGTGAATGGTTCTGCACGTGCAGTAAGTTTTATAACTTCTTCAGATGAACGTTTAAAAACCAACATTCATAAAGTTGAAAATGCACTAGATAAACTACAAAACATAAGCGGATTTAGCTATAATTTCGACTATTTGAAGTTTAGAGACCGCCAACTTCCAAAGGACAAAAGACTAGGATTTATAGCACAGGACATCAAAAAAACTTTTCCAGAGTTAGTCTCAACTGATGCAGACGGATATTTGGCGGTTGACTATTTATCGATGGTACCAGTGCTTGTAGAAGCAATTAAGGAACTGAAGACAGAAATGGATCAAGTGAAGGAATTCTATGTGACTAAATTAACTGAAAAAGAAGAAGAGAATGGAGTGCAATTCAAAAATATAAAACTGGCGAATAACCCTAATCCTGCATCTTCTAAATCCGTTTTCAGCTACTCGGTACCTGATGACCTAGTAGGCACAGCGACTATTATGGTATATACATTTAATGGAACTCCTGTGAAACAGGTTGCATTAGAGAAGAGGAATGGATCCGTAGAAATTACTACCGATGACTTGAAGAACGGTGTGTATTTATATTCTTTAATTGTGAATGGAAAGGGTGTGAAAACCGGAAGGATGATTGTCACAAAGTAGTACTTAATGATTATCCTCGGTAAGTGACCTGACAGACCACTGTCAGGCCACTCATTGATGATATGGATATTTTTTAAAGTTCTATCCTCCTAATTAGCGCAGTACAGAAGACCTGATACCATCGTCCTTATCGACATCTTACCTATACTTGGACCCAGGATAAGAGATTATAAAGCCCCTCTGTACCTTCTAACAAAGTGATAATTAAGCAAGGATTGCTGAAAGTGCGAACTACACACAATTGCAGTTTTATGAAATGGTTAGGTGTATTTTAAAATAAAGTTTTATTTTTCAGACCATGTTTGGCTGTGGCTGACGGTTTCGTTTTTTTAACTCCACCGCTTCATAATCCAAAAGGTACCGGTATGTGCAAAAAACAGGGATACAAAAGCGCGTGACTGCTCACACCCTGTGGCGTAGCTTTGCTACGCACCTGATCTGGTGCAGGGTTACCCATCTGCGATACATACAGCAACTGCCCGGGTATGAAAGCAGCCGAACTACGGAGCGCTATACTCATCTGACCAGAAAGGGATTTGAAAATAGAGTAAGCCCGCTGGGCTATCTTTTAAAAAACACTACTTTAGGTAATAAGGATGTATAAAGCATAGTGCTTTATACATTGACACGTCGGCGGTCATTTGCAATGAAGAGACTACTTATAATTTTATGCTGGGCGATCATGACTTGCTCTTGTAGTACATTCATGGAGAGCAGAATCGTTGACAATCAGGACGAGCTTAAAGAGATTTGTGAAATCGGATTAAAAAATAATTTAAAGAAATTCACATGGGGGACGATGACAAAGAAGGTCTGAATTGGCGATTGCAAAAACGAGGTATTGACTATTTTGAGATCAGGATGAATGGTAACAAGAATTCGGATTCATTGATGGACTTGGATAGCATTGTAGTTTTTACACAAAAGAGTGACAATATTTTTGATGAGTAGGACAACATACATAGTCTATGACTTCGCGCAGACTCCAAGAAAACTTGGAAGTCTTATTATTGAGAATGCGGCATACAATCAGAAAATGGTGGCTGACAGATGGTATCTTTGTGACAATTGGATTGACTAAGCAAACGACCACCAGCAATGCATAAAAATCCTTCAAATCTCGTTTGGTGTTGTGGGACACATTCGGCAGGTCACGCTAAAAATTTCGCTACGCTGCATTTAATTAGCACTCCTATTCCAGCAACGCCTTATAGCCTGTTTTATGAGAAGATTAAGTTACTTAAGAAGGCCGACTGATGACACTGTTCGACTGATGATTTACGAGTCGCGTGAAGGTGTGTATGTTTTTGGCTATGATGACTTAGCCGACAGCGCTTCAAAGTGGGACAATCTATTTGAGAACATGGAGGACGCCCTTGAATTTTGCCAAGACAGATATAACGCTGACGGTTGGATAAGTATTGACGCGCCAACTGAGAATTGCCAGCACGACTGGATTCAAAAAATTAGAATTAAGGGAAAGGAAAAAGGAAAGCCAGAGTGGGGACATTTTGAGCAATTGATCAATGGACAGTGGAAAGGGATTTCGAAGGACGAGAAGGTAAAATCATTTGGGGGAATGGCGGATAACGAAAAACTGTGGGTTTCCGGACTAGTGGACGACTTTGATCGATCATTGAAGAAGGACAAACAAAATGCTGAGCGAATATTACGAGCGTTACAATGGGCCGAGTCTTCTTTAAAAAAGATACTCCAATAAATCCAGCGCACAACAATGCATATAAATCTTGCAGGAAGAGTTTGAGGATTAATTGTTAATTTAGATTGCCGGCACGCTTTATTTGCGAACGTTGGCTGCAATTCTGTAAATGAAAATTCGACCTTGGCATTAATAACTAAAAAGACGGACAAAGGGATGTAAGCTCCCCTGAACTTCGGCCATTTGAAAGTTGAATACAAATTTTCAACCCTTCACATGGTTTTCATGAAAGAAACACAATTTACGGTAACACAGATTTAAAACGATCCAGATATCCCAACAGATAGCCGGATTAGCCTAAGCCAACGGCATGAATCTCTTAATGATTGACTTCAATTCGTTTCAGGCCATCACTGAAAGTATGTTCAAAACCACCTTACCCAGTTGCTCATCGCCTGAGTAGTGCATCTTTTTCACGGCTTCTTCTTTGGTGATCCCTTTCGTCATCAGTTTCCATGCGGTATCGGGATCAAGTTCTGCCGTGGCCGAACTGGTTTTGCTTTCAGCGAAGCTTCCAAAGCTCCATCCCTTTTCGTGTTTTACAATAGTCCATGTTCCGCCTGCATCACCGCTTACTTTTACAGACACCGTTGTCCCGGCATCTGCCAGGGTGTTACGGTAGGTATGAGGCAGTGCGCGCATGAACGTATCCATCAGCGGATAGAAAAATTCTTTTTCCATCAATCCGGGCTTGCCGGTAGCTTCGCGTATCTGCTGCTGGTGATGCCACTTTTCGGTGTACTCACGTGCAATGTGAAACCAGTTGAGCGACTCTTCTTCACCGGCCCACGCTACGGAGAAGAGGGCAGGAGCGAAGGGATCTAATTCAGATATGCCTTCAATGTATTCTTTACCGGTACTCTCCAGCAGTTGTATTAAAAGAGCGGGACTCATTCGCCGGGTTGCCTTTACCCAGTCGGCATTGAGCCGGTTTAGAAAATCAACCAGGTCCTGGTACGAATTGATGTTCTCCGGCTTCTCCCCAAAATACCCGTCACGCAGCATGGAGATTAAACGGATGTTGCCATCCAGTAAATGCGAAGCGATATCTTTCACTGTCCATAGTCTGGCCAGCGTGGGTTTGTGCCACTCTTCCGGGGTGAGGGATTTCAATAGCTCAATTAACTTCTTATCCAGCGGTGTGAACAGGTGCAGGGTTGGAATCGGAATGGTTTTCATATCGAAGCGGATTCAGGATATAAGATAATAATCTCTGCCGGACGTTTCGTTCCGGTTGGTTGAGTGAATTGAATTCAAAGGCGAAGTCGTTGTCAACCTTTTATCAATGGTCGGCTTCACCTCTTGCTTTCGGCTCATCTTCCTCCTGGCGGACAATACTTTCTTAAGTAATCCGAATACAAAGTAGAGAGGTGCTCTGAAGTACCTTCACCTTCAGATATACTGTGCGAGCGGTTAGGGTACGCCATGAACTGAAACTGTTTGTTGTATTTGATCAGTTCATTCAGCAGCATTTCCGCATTGGCGTAATGCACGTTATCATCGCCTGTGCCGTGTATGTAAAGCAGGTTGCCTTTCAGGTTTTTGGCATAGGTAAGGGGAGAGCCGTCAATAAAATCCTGTAGGTTTTCCTGTGGAAGGCCCATGTATTTTTCCTGGTAGATGTTATCGTAAGTCAGTTGATTGGCAACGGCGGCTATGGCAATACCGGTTTTATAAATCTCCGGATACTGGAACAACAGGTTGAGCGTAGCCGATCCGCCACCGCTCCATCCCCATACAGCGATGCGATCGGCATCCACAAAATTCCATTTCAGAATTTCGCGGGCCGCCAGCGCCTGGTCTCTGGTATTGATACGCCCTACCTGGCGATAGATGCACTTTCTCCATGCCCTACCTTTGGGTGCGGGTGTACCTCTGTTGTCGATGGACATATAGATATACCCCTCTTGGGCCATGTCTCCGTTGAAGAGGTAGTTTTCAGCCGTGCCATAGCTGTCGTGCACATTGGCACCCCAGGGTTCGGTGTACACCAGAAACACCACCGGGTATTTTTTAGCGGCATTAAAGTTCTTCGGCTTCACCATCCAGCCATCCATCTCTACCCCTTCGCTGGTTTTCACTTTGAAGAACTCGACCTTCTTCTCTTCCGTAGCAGCAGCCAGTTTTGATGGGATGCTTTCCTTTTCATTCAACGCCTTGTGTGCAGGCAGGCTGATGAATTCATTCACCGGCTTGGTAAATGAATTGTTGAAGGAGTGAAAAGCATATTTGCCGTTAGGGGATATGTTATAGTCGTGTGTGCCGGTCAGCTCAGCGGGCGATACCAGCTCTGCCTTTCCCGTTCCATCCAGCTTTGTTTTGTAGAGGTACTTTTGAGTCGCGTTTGCAGGCGAGGCAAGAAAGTACACCACATTACCCGCTTCGCTCACGTGACGAAGATCAATCACGTCATAGTCCCCTTTCGTGATCAGTGTTTCTTTTCCTTCTTTGCTGATGCGGTACAAATGTCTCCATCCGTCTTTCTCACTCATCCACAAAAACGCCTTGCCATTATTGATCCAGTCGAAGTGATGACGGTAGTTCAGGTCATAGACATTTTCCCAGGGAGTATAGATATCAATCCAGGCTTCTTCCTTTTCGGAATGAATGAGGCGTGCTTCACCGGAAGCGACAGTGCAGGAAAAGATCCTGCTTTCATTTTGTTTGCGATTGAGCTGCTGTACAAACAGTTCATTCGAAGTATTCCATTCAATCCGCGGAATGTAGTGCTGTAAAGGATCTCCGGGCATATTCATCCAGGTCAGTTTTTTGGTGATGGTATGAATGACACCAATCCGTGCGGGCGATGGATTTTTACCTGCAGTAGGATACTCCACCGGCACGATCCTGGAATACACCGAATCGGTATTGTTGATCATGTTAAAGTCAGGAATCTTGTTGGCATCGATCTGCCAGAAGGCAATGTGTTGTCCATCGGGGCTCCATTGAAACCCATCGCGGCAAGCAAACTCTTCCTCATACGCCCAGTCAAACGTACCGTTGATCAGTTTACGGTTACCATCAGTAGTGAGCGAGGTGATGTGGCCCGACTGAAGTTCTTCCATGTACACATTGTAGTTACTCACATAGGCGACTTTTGTTCCATCATTGGAGAACTTGGCAAACATTAAAGAGGAGGAAGGCAGACCTGAGCCCAACTGGCGAAGTTGTTTTGTTTTCAGATCAAGC
>JAHEZH010000014.1 GCA_023251155.1 Flammeovirgaceae bacterium
GCCTCAACGCTGGTCAACTGACCATCCCCAATTGTATACGATTGAAGCGTCCATTAAAACTTCGGCTGGAGAAAGTAAGCATACCGAAAAAATTGGTTTCAGAAATTTTGAATTTGTAGAGAAAGGCCCGTTCCTGTTGAATGGTAAACGAGTAGTGTTGAGAGGTACACATCGCCATGAGGATCATGCGGGCGTTGGTGCTGCGATGACAGAAGAAATGATTCGTGAAGAGATGGTGATGATGAAAGAGATGGGCGTGAATTTTATTCGCCTCGGTCATTATCAGCAATCGCGTATCGTATTGAATTTATGTGATAGTCTGGGTATGGTAGTGTGGGAAGAAATCCCATGGTGTCGCGGTGGTTTAGGTGGCGATGGCTATCAAGAGCAGGCAAGGCGGATGCTCACCAATATGATTGAGCAACATCACCATCATCCGTCCATTATCATCTGGGGATTAGGAAATGAAAACGACTGGCCGGGAGATTTTGAGGAGTTTGATAAGGAGAAGATCAGGGCATTCATGAAAGAGTTGAATGATCTTGCGCACCGGTTAGACGCTTCACGTAAGACCGCTATACGCAGATGTGATTTTTGCAAAGATATTGTTGATGTGTACTCGCCTTCCATTTGGGCGGGTTGGTATCGCGGAATTTATACCGAATATAAATCGGCTTCTGAAACGGAGATGAACAAAGTAAATCACTTCCTGCATGTGGAATGGGGAGGCGATAGTCACGCACGCCGGCACTCAGAAAATCCGGATAATGCGTTGAGTAAAATTAAAACCGGTAAAGGGGCAGATGAACGTGCGGGCGATGCTTCGTTGTTTGGTGGATCGGCACGTGTATCCAAAGATGGTGACTGGAGTGAGTCGTATATCTGTAATCTGATCGACTGGCATCTGAAAGAACAGGAGACCATGCCTTGGTTAACCGGAACAGCCTATTGGCCATTCAAAGATTTTTCTACTCCGGTGCGGCCCGATAACCCTGTGCCGTATATGAATCAGAAGGGAGTAGTGGAACGTGATTTCACCAAAAAAGAATCCTACTATGTTTTTCAATCCTGGTGGACGACTAAACCGATGGTACACATCTATGGACATTCATGGCCGGTACGCTGGGGAGCGAAAGACGAAGAGAAGATGGTGAAAGTATATTCCAACTGTGATGAAGCCGAATTGTTTTTGAATGGCAAAAGTTATGGTGTGAAGAAAAGAGAGGGACAGAATTTTCCCGCTGCCGGACTAAGGTGGCTGTTGAAATTCGATGAAGGTGAGAATCATGTGCGTGTCATCGCTTCAAAAGGGAAGGTGAAGGTCGAAGACCAGATCCGTTTTGTTTACCAAACAGAAAAGTGGTCTACGCCGGCACAACTTCAACTTGAAAAAATACATGAAACATCTGAAGAGGTCACCCTGCAGGTATCCTTGCATGACGATAAAAATGTACTATGCCTGGATGCCGTTCATTTCGTTCGCTTCGGGATAACCGGAGACGGAACTTTGATCGATAACCAGGGAACCTCTGATGGCTCGCGGTATGTGCAATTATATAATGGTCGCGCTGTGATTAAAGTGAAAAAGAATAAGGGGAAGAGTGTAGTGAGTGTGAAATCGGAGGGGCTACCTACTGCTTTGATTGAGTGGTAGATTGGCTACTTAAAAAAGTGAATGCAAACCAGGGATAACTACTTTTTTCTATCAGGGGTAACTACTTTTTTCTATTCCGGAAATCAGTCGTGAAATGCTCAGGTGTTTAAATTCTTTCTTCAAACGATTGCATTTTTTGTGGTTTAATTCTATACTTGACCGAAGTTTTGAATAAAAACACATGCCCCAACTCGCTTTTCAAGACGAAAATGATTTGTTGTCCGCCCTGCGGGCAGGCGATGAGCAGGCATTTGCAGTTATCTTTAAAAGGTACTGGTACCATCTTTATTCAGCGGCTTACAGCAAACTGCAATCCCACGAAGCAGCGGAAGAAATAGTACAGGATTTACTGGTGACATTATGGGAGAAACGGAGTGTGCTATTGATCACGAATCTCAGTCACTATCTGAATGTGTCACTTAAAAACAGATGCATTGACCATATCCGCAGAAATACGACCAAAGAGAAATACTGGCAATACATTCAGTCTTACTTCCCGGTTATGAACGTGGAAGAGGAGGTGATCGCCAATGAACTGGAAGATGCACTGGAGAAAGGCATTGAAGAGCTTCCAGAGAAAAGCCGGGTGATTTTTAAGCTTAATCGGTTCGAAGGCCTTTCCAATTCGGAGATTGCTTCGAAAGTGAAGCTGTCAGAAAAATCCGTCGAATACCACATTACCAAATCGCTGAAGCAGTTGAGAAAATACCTTAAGGATTTCTCGGTATCCATCTGGATCATCTCGATTTCGCAATTATTTTAAAAAAAGGCTGCAATCGTTTTAGGGAAACGGCCGAGGTGTGCGTCTTTAGAGCATGACACCCCCTAATCTCTCGAAAGAGCAATTTAAAGACATACTAAGCCGGTATAGTAAAGGCCAGAGCCCGCCTCACGAAGAAAAATTCGTTGAGCAGTGGTACGCATCGCTTGGCAATGATGAACTCAGGCCAGCTATTGATGCAAGCCGGCAAAAAGAAATAGAAGATCAATTGTGGAGTGCGATCACTCTTCGTATTGACAAGGCCCGTGATCAATCCTCTAAAGAGCCCGATACCACCCCGTACACGAATAGTTATTGGCGTGTAGCAGGTATTGCGGCGGCTGTCCTGATTTTCTTTTCAGTGGCTTTCTTCCTTGTACGTAAAAAAGAAGTTGCTCCTGCTGCTACTTTGGAAGCATCCACGCATCAGCCCGATACCGAAATCATGGCCGATGGTAACAGGCCCCGTTCTGTTGCTCTTGAAGATGGAACCAGAATTACGCTTCAGCCACATAGCAAGATCAGAGTAAAAGATTTTTTGGGTGCAGTGAATCGGGAAGTGTATCTGGAAGGGGAAGCGTTTTTTGAAGTTGCTCATGATAAAGAACATCCATTCTTGGTGTATACCGGTGAAATCACCACCAAAGTGCTGGGAACCAGCTTTACGATCAGTGCCAAAGATCTGAAAAATTCCATCGAAGTGTCGGTGAAAACCGGGAGAGTATCTGTCACGAAGACACAAAAGAAGTCTTCCAGTCCACTGCATATCCTCACGGAAGAAATCATTCTCACACCCAATCAAAAGGCCATTTATGATGGTAATGAGGTAATGGCCGCATTGGTAGAAAAGCCCAAGCGCATCATCAACGAAGGCAAAGAACAAATGCTGATGCGATTCGATGAAGAACACGTGACAACCATACTGAATGCCATTGAAGAAGCGTATGGAGTGGAAATGGTATTCAATGAAGAACAACTGAGTAAATGTTTGCTGACAACCACACTATCCAATGAAGACCTGTACGATCGGCTGAGTATTATATGCAAAGCCATACACGGATCATATAAACTGAACGGTACACAAATTATTATTGAAAGCAAGGGATGTGAAGAACCAACCGACTAAACGAAATGTGTATGAAGAATTCTACCTGATTGCCTGATTAAAAAAGTAAGCCGATGATGTTGCAACCATCACCGGCTTGTAAAGCCTGTTTTTCCAAGGGATTGACAGGCAGTGTTTTCGTCCTCTTATTAACAAAAACTTTTAAAAGTATGAATAAGCCCAAACCTATTCAAGAGATACTTATTGCTTTTATGAAGATTACACTGACACAACTACTGCTCGCTGCATTTTTCAGTGTATTCGCATATGGTTTCGAAACCAAAGGGCAGGAAGTGTTGGATAGAAAAATTTCGATTCGCGTACAAAATGAGACCATCAAATCCGTGCTTTCCAAAATTGAGAAGAAAGCCTCATTGAAATTCACGTATCAACCCCACATCATCCGCCGGGTAAAAAACATATCACTCGATTACCGGGAGATAAAAATAAGCCAGTTACTCGATCAGATTTTTTCGGTGGGTGTCAATTATGAAGCCGTGGGTAACCAGATTATCCTCAGCCCGAATGAACAACTGGCAGACAGTATCAGCTATCTGGCCGACATCGATCTCTCCGTGAAAGTGACGGGTGTGATTACAGATGAAACCAATCAGCCGCTACCCGGAGTGAATGTGCTGGAGAAGGGAACATCGAATGGTGCCACCACCGATATTGACGGACGATTTTCCCTGAGTGTCGAGGGATCATCCAGTATACTCTCTATCTCATTTATCGGATATGAAACTCAGGAGATTTTAGTAGGAAATCGCACCGAGTTTAATGTTCAGCTTGCTACGGATGTACGATCACTTCAGGAAGTAGTGGTGGTGGGATATGGAGAAATTAAAAAATCAGACATCACCGGTGCAGTGGCTTCTATTAAAAGCGAGGAACTGAATGCCTATCCGGCAACCAATGTCATGCAGTCACTGTCCGGAAGGGCAACAGGTGTTTATATTTCGCAAAACAATGGATCACCAGGAAGCCCGATCAGCGTGCGTATCCGTGGTACCAATTCTATTCAGGGAAGTAACGAACCATTATATGTAGTCGATGGCTTTCCGTATTCGGGAAATCCTACGCTGTTGAATAACGCTGACATCGAGTCGATCGAAGTATTGAAAGATGCGTCTGCCACTGCCATCTATGGATCACGCGGTGCGAATGGAGTGGTATTGATCACCACCAAACGCGGTAAATCAGGTAAAGTCAAAGTGTCTTACGATGGATATGTGGGCGTGCAGACAGTGCGTAAGAAAATAGATTTAATGAATGCGAAGGAGTACGCGCAATTCTACAATGAGCAGGCGGCCAACGAGGCAAAGGCACCTCATTTTACGCAGGCCGAAATTGATGCCATGGGTGAAGGTACTGACTGGCAGGACGTGGCTTTACGTTCAGCACCAATTCAGAATCATTCCCTGTCATTAACAGGTGGTGGAGAAAATACGCGCTATGCCATTTCGCTGAGTAATTTCAATCAAGGGGGGATCATCATTGGCAGTAATTATGTACGTAATTCCATTCGCACCAATCTCACAACGGATATCAATAGCAAGCTGAAGTTTGATCTGAGTTCCATGCTGAGTCGTGTGGATTCGGATCGGAAAAATTCGGATAAAGGAAACCGCGGGAGTTCGTTGATCTCTGCGATGCTGTCGGGATACCCAACTATTGGCACTCATAATCCCGATGGAACCTATACCAACCTTTCTGCCGCCTACGGCTGGGGATCGAATGCGATTGTTAACCCACTCAACTGGATTGAGCAGGAGAATGACAAGATTACTTCCAATAAAGTACTGACTAATGCAGCGTTGTCTTACACTCCCATAAAGGGATTGACATTTAAGGTATCAGGAGGGATAGAGAGTACGGATGATCGTACCGATTATTATCAAACCAAAAAATTCATTAATTCGACCGGAATCGCCTCCATCAGCACGTTCAGAGGGACCAGTTTGCTGAATGAAAATACGGTGAGTTATAACAAGCAGGCGGGTAAACATATGATCAGTGCTGTTGCCGGTTTTACCATTCAGAATTATGTGAGCTCCGGTTTAAATGCATCGGGCAATGGTTTTGTCAGCGATACCCAGGAGTCCTTTGATATCGGTGCTGCTGCCAATCAAGGGGTGCCAAGTTCATCGTATTCCAAATGGACACTTTTATCCTATCTGGCCAGAGTGAACTACACCTTCAATGATAAGTATTTACTTACGGCCAGTTTCCGTGCAGATGGCTCTTCGCGCTACAGTGAAAATCAGAAATGGGGTACGTTTCCTTCCGCATCCATCGCCTGGAGATTGTCGGAAGAAGAGTTTATCAAAAACATTTCTGTGATTTCTGATTTGAAAGTGAGAGCCGGATACGGGGAATCCGGAAGTACGGCCATTAGTCCTTATCAAACATTGAACCAGCTTGCTTCCGGTAAAGTAGTATTCGGTGATGCACTTTATACATCGTATGCACCGGGTACTCGTTTGGCCGGCCCGTTGAAATGGGAGACTACAGCGCAAACCGATGTCGGTATTGATGTAGGCTTATTCAGTAACCGTATCCTATTCACTGCGGACTATTACGTAAAAAATACGCGTGATTTATTGAACAATGTTACTCTTCCTGCATCACTGGGCTATCTTACTACGATAAGAAACGTCGGTGAAATGCAAAACAAAGGTTTTGAATTTGCGGTGAATGCGAAAATTCTCACCGGTGATTTTAAATGGGATGTGTCTGCCAATACCTCCTTCAATAAGAATAAAATTGTTAAGCTGTATGATGGACTCGATGTGTTAGGTGGAGTAATTAATATTTCTGTAGTAGGAGATAATATTAACATCCTGAGAGAAGGAGAGTCGGTTGGGTCTTTTTATGGATATGTTGAAAATGGATATGATGCCAACGGATATGTGACCTATACGGATTTCAGTGGCAGTGGCACCAGGGATGCATTGGATAAACGAATTATAGGAAATCCGAATCCAAACATGGTGTACGGATTTAACTCAACCATGTCTTACAAGAATTTTGAATTGAATGTATTCATCCAGGGAACTCAGGGTAACGATATTTTTAATCTGAGTGCGGTCAATCAAACCAACGATTATGGCCAGGCACTGAATATGCCGCGTGAAGTATTGTATAATCACTGGACTCCTGAAACACCCAATGCCAAGTATCCGGTAATTAAAACCAACTCACAGCCACAGATTTCCGATCGCTTTGTGGAGGATGGTTCGTACATGCGGTTTAAGAACATTCAGTTAACGTATACGCTTCCTGTAGCCGGGCTTAACATCAACTGGCTTTCCAATGCCCAGGTGTATGTAAGTGGGCAGAATCTGATCACGTTTACAAAATATTCATGGTATGATCCGGAAGTAAACTCCTACGGGTCGTCTAACTCTATTCAGCTGGGGATCGATCATTACAGCTACCCTGCTGCGAAAACATATACTGTTGGCTTACGATTAGGTTTTTAAATTTTTACCCTTAAAAGTACAACATGAAAAAGAGTATTATTTTCATTTCAATAATAACAGCAGCTGCATTAAGTGGTTGCAACGATGTGCTGGTAGAAGAACCAAAATCTTTATCGGCAGAAACATTTTACAATACAGCCGATGAAATGGAGTCCGCTGTCAATGCCATCTATGGTCCTATGCGTGGGGATGGAGGATTAAGTATTAACTATCCGGCTCAACTGGAAGGTCTTCCGGATTATGGGTATTCACGGGGTAGCCAGACTCCGGTAAGTTTGTATCAGGGATTGGATAACACCAACATCAGCCGTGTGGGGTCCATCTGGGATGGATTCTATCAATCGATCCGCAATGCGAACATTGTTATCAACGCTGCACCGGTAGCCAAAGAGTTAACCGAGGCTCAGAAAGCGAAGTACATGGCCGAAGCCCGGTACATGCGGTCACTGATTTATTTTGCATTGGTGCGCAACTGGCAAGGTGTGCCACTTCGCACAGTAGATAATATGACCGAACCGAATGTACCACGGGCAAGTGTGGAACAGGTATATGCATTGATTCTGGAAGATGCTTTATATGCTGAACAAAATCTGCCGGATGCTGCTGCGCAGGCAGGTAAGCCAAGCAAGTGGGCAGCCAAAACCCTGTTGTCTGAAATTTACCTGACCCGTGGCAACTGGGAAGGAGCGAGAGACAAAGCAGCAGAAGTAATCGCCTCTAATAAGTATGCACTTGTACCCGTTTCAGTGTCGGAAGATTTTCAGAAAATTTACGGACCAGAGGTGGTGACTACGTCGGAAGAGATATTCTACTTTAAGTATTCACGCCAGCAAGGTTTTGGATTGGTAAGCTATGCACACCGTGCGTTGGGCGAATTTAAATATTATGGTGGCGGAGGGGTGTACGCACAATACACTGATTCGGTGTCCAACTCGTTCATTAAAACCTGGGATAAGAAAGATCTTCGTAAAACACACATTTTATACAAGATGGATATTGGTCTTGGACCTAACTCTGTTCTTTACCGGAAGTACCGCGACCCGAGTTCTGCCGCCGCCGGTAATGATTATCCCTGGTACCGCTATGCGGATGTTTTGTTATTCCATGCCGAAGCAGCAGCACGTGCCGCAAATGCGGTAACACCAGAAGCAATGGAAAGCTTGAATAAGATACATCGCAGAGCTTACGGCTACAGTGCAACGGCTGCATCTCCGGTTGATTTTGTAACGGCTGACTATACCACCACTTCTTTTATCGATCTTGTGGTTCGCGAACGTGGTTATGAAACAATGTATGAAGGTAAGCGATGGCTAGATCTGAAAAGATTAGGCATTGCGAAACAGCGTATACTGCAAGTGAAAGGCATTGAGATTGCCGAAAAGCACATGAACTGGCCTATTCCTAACTCCGAATTGCTTTATAACAAAGCGCTCACTGCGGCTGACCAGAATACGGGTTATTGATTTCTTATAAGAAAGAGCCTGTTACATTCAACAGGCTCTTTTTCTAAACATGAATGATTATGATTTTAAAAAAAGCAGCTTTACTGTTTATTGTTTCCTGTTTTTGTTCGGCTTCCCTTTGGGCACAACAAACACAAGCGGTCGATGTTTGCATTTACGGAGCGAATGCTGCCGGAGTCATGGCTGCCTACACAGCAAGTAAAATGGGTAAGTCTGTGCTATTGATTGAGCCTTCTCCTCACTTGGGAGGAATGACATCAGGGGGTTTGGGGCAAACCGATATTGGAAATAAGTACGCCATTACCGGTCTCGCGCGTGACTTCTATCGAAAGATCGGTCAGCATTATAATAAGTTTGAGAAGTGGACTTTTGAGCCGCATGTCGCAAAAGATATTCTGCAGAATTACCTGGACAAGCAGAAAATAAAAGTGACTTATGCTTACCGGATTACTTCAGCCAGTAAACAACAAGGCAGGATCACTTCCATTGTAGTGGAAAACAGCAATGCTCCCGAAGCCAGAACAAATAAAACGATAAACGCAAAAATGTTTATCGATTGTACTTACGAAGGTGACCTGATGGCAGCAGCGGGTGTATCGTATACCGTAGGCAGAGAAGCGAACAGTGAATTTAACGAGACCTATAATGGCGTGCAGCTGATGGAAGGACATCAGTTGCCGGATGGCATTGACCCCTATCGTGTACCGGGTAAACCAGAGAGCGGACTGCTATGGGGTATAAGCAATGATCAGTTATTGCCCGCAGGAAGTGGTGATCAAAGAGAACAGGCTTACAACTATCGGATATGCCTTACCTCTGATGTGAAAAATCAGGTGCCCATTACACGGCCTGAAGGATATGATTCGCTAAAATACGAACTGGCTTTGCGTTTAATGGAGAAACAACCCGCCAAACGAAAACTGAACGATTATTTTATCTGGAGTGGAATGCCGAACAACAAAACCGACATCAACAACCGCAATGGCTTCTCTACGGATATGATTGGGATGAATTATGATTATCCCAACGGGAGCTACGCACAGCGTGAAAAAATAATCCATGAACATGAGGTGTATACAAAGGGACTACTTTATTTCTTCGGCCATGATCCACGTGTACCTAAAGAGCTGCGAGATGAAATGCGGAAGTGGGGCTACCCCAAAGATGAGTATGTGCAATACGGAAACTGGTCGCCTCAATTGTATGTGCGCGAAGCAAGAAGAATGCGCGGAAGTTATGTGATGACACAAGCCAACTGCGAAAGTAAAGAGACGGTGACAGATGGTGTGGGCATGGCAGCGTACCAGATGGACTCACACAATTGTTCCCGCCTGGTTGTCAATGGGATGGTAAAGAACGAAGGAAACGTAGAGATAAGCGGGTTTGGGCCTTATCCCGTTTCCTATCGTTCGATCATTCCCAAAAAAGAGGATTGTACCAATCTGTTTGTTCCCGTTTGCCTTTCTGCGACACACATTGCCTACGGCTCTATTCGTATGGAACCGGTGTTCATGGTACTTGCGCAGTCATCTGCCGTTGCCGCAGTAATGGCCATTGATGGAAAAACGGATGTGCAGTCAGTACATGTGCCGAAGCTTCAGTCGGCATTGAAAGAAAATCCGTTGGCTGACGGAAGCGCCCCGGAGTTGTTGGTAGATAATGAAGATAAGACAAAGATCATAGTGAACGGCAATTGGTCAACACTTACCAAAGGAGGCTATGGACCTTCCTTACTTGGTTTAAAAGGTGGAGAAGGTATAGAACATTATGTTCGCTTCATACCCACAGTTACCCGTAAGGGCAAGTATGAGGTATATACTTACTTTTCCAAGCAACAAGGCATGACCAGCCAGACTACCTTCCATGTGTTTGATGGAAAGCAAAATAAAGAGGTAGTGGTGAAGCAGGCAGATGTTATTGTGGAAGGGCAGACTTCAGGAGAGTGGGTGCATCTGGGAAGTTATGAGTTCACCGCAGACGGAAAGAGTTATGTGGATGTGACTACAAAGAATGCAGACGGCCTGGTGTTGGCCGATGCGGTGATCTGGTTACCTGTTAAATAAAAATGAGATGATGAAGTTGAAAAATATTCTAATCCTGCTGTTGATCATTTTATCAACGGCAGGCTATGCCCAATACGATCTGGTAATTGTAGGGGGAACTCCGGGAGGGATTATGACCGCAATTTCTTCTGCACGATTAGGCAAATCATCGGTGTTGCTGGAGCGTACTTCGCACATTGGTGGGCTGCCTGCCAATGGATTGGGAGCAACGGATATTGCTACACGTGGAGCGACTACTGGTCTGTTTGCCGAATTTGTGAATACCATCAGGCAGTATTATGTTGATAAGTATGGCGAGAGTTCGCAGCAGGTAAAAGACTGTAGCAATGGTTATCACTTTGAAGCTTCTGTGGCTGAACTCGTTTTTGAGCAGATGCTGGCGGCACATAAAGACAAGATCACTGTATTGAAAATGCGCCAGTTCGATGCGGATGATGCCAACCTCCTGATGGCCAATGACCGTATTCGCAAAATCAAGATTCTTAACCGGGAGAACGGGAAGATAGAAGAATATACAGGCAAGGTATTCATCGATGCTACGTATGAAGGGGATCTTGGTGCAGCAGCGCGTGTGCCTTTTCGCACGGGTCGTGAAAGCAAAGAAGAGTTTGACGAACAGGGAGCCGGAAGAGTTTATAAATATTGGGGAGGACCAGAAGGAGCAGGAAGTACTTTTCAGGGTGACAACGCAGTGCAGTCGTACAACTATCGCCTGTGCCTCACTACCAATCCGGCCAACCGGGTAGCCATACCAAAACCAGTACATTATAACCGTGACGAGTTTGTTTCATTAATTGAAGATGTATGGACAGGAAGACACACCGGGGTGGCCATGGAGAAGATCACCAAGGAAATGCTGGAAGAAAATCGCCGACACATAGCGAAAGGTAATCCAACACAACTACCGGGCGATGTGTGGGGCATAGCTAAACTCACCAACATGGTGGTATTGCCCAATGGAAAAACGGATGCCAATAATCAGCACCTGGCTTTTATCTCCACCGATCTTCCGGAAGAGAACTGGTTGTGGCCTACTTCCAGCTGGGAATGGAGAGATGCGTATGCCATCAGGCTGAGAGAATATATACAGGGGTTATTCTGGTTTGCTCAGAATGACAAAGAACTGCCGGAACATTTCCGCAAGGCTGCGAAGGAGTGGGGTTTCGCCAAAGATGAATACACGGACAACGACCATTTTCCACGTCAGGTGTATGTACGCGAAGGCAGAAGGTTTGAGGGGGCTTACTTTTTTACGGTGAAAGATGCATCCGGAGTTTTTCCGGGTATGCGTCCTCCGCTACACGCATCGAGTGTCACGGCAAGTCATTACGCGTTTGATTCGCATGCCGTGCGCAAGCGCGAAGCCGGCCGTGTGCATCTGGATGGTTTCCTGAGTTATCCATCGGAGGTATATACCGTGCCTTATGGCGTGATGGTTCCTAAAGCGGTGGACAATCTGTTGCTTCCTGTTCCTGTTTCGGGTAGTCACATCGGGTTCTCTACATTACGTATGGAGCCCTGCTGGATGGCATTAGGGAAGGCTGCAGGAGTAGCTGCTTCGGTAGCCATCGATGATCAGAGCAAAGTAAAAAATGTAAGTGAGCAGAAACTGCAACAACTGTTGCTCGATCAGAAAGCAACACTCATCTACTTTCGGGATGTAAAGTACGATGATCCGGATTTTGCGTTGGTTCAGAAGATGGGATTGAAAGGCTACTTGCCTGAATGGGAAGCACGCTTATCAGACCCTCTTACCAAAGAGACATTGGCAACATGGAGCAAACTGTCCGGCCAAAAATGGGGAGAAGACAATTTGAAACTAACCAGAAAAGAAGTACTGAAAAAAATAGCAATGGAACTCAAATAGGTTTGTTTGATAAGGTTGAACAAGAAAGGCTGCCTTGCGTAAGGGCAGCTTTTTGATTTTATCTGTGTTTTTTAAATTAGGTACCTTTGAAAATAAGATTGACCGTATGCGGATACCGAGGTAGTTTTCGGTAAAGAAGAATTACAGGGCGCGAAGTCTGACACACTTTCTCAATCCTACTTTTGTTGCCGAAGTGCTTTCGCCTTCTATTTCCGGTTACGACACGGTGGCAGTTTGCTTCATGCCGTTCTATCGGATCATTGAAAGAATACCGGACCATTTCTTCTTTTGATGATCGCCGGCTAAAATTTATGAAGAACACATTCAATACTACATGGTGCTGGGTGAAACAATGAATCCGAACGACTCCATGTTATTGGAATCATTCGGATTCACGATTTCAATGCAGGAAGTAGATGAAGGAGTATCGTTTTAATTTACAACGAAACTCCTCTCTTCCACGGAATAAAATCATCCTGCCCTAATTCTACCGCCTTGGCAGTTATTCTTCCGCTGGCTACTTCAATGATGAAGTCAAGAATTTCTTCGCCCACCTGATCTATTGTTTTTTCACCGGATATAATGGAGCCGGTGTTAAAGTCGATGATGTCCGGCATCTTTTGCGCCAGCTTGGTATTGGTAGCTACTTTAATTACCTGCGATACCGGATTTCCTGTTGGTGTGCCCAACCCCGTGGTGAACAAAATAATCTGAGCACCGGAGCCGGTAGTACCTGTGGTACTTTCCACATCATTTCCAGGGGTACATAATAAATTCAATCCCGGTTTCTTGATATACTCGGCATATTGCAATACATCCGCTACCGGTGCAGTGCCGCCTTTCTTTGCAGCTCCGGCTGACTTGATCGCATCGGTAATCAGCCCGTCTTTGATATTTCCTGGTGAGGGGTTCATGTCAAAACCGGAGCCTACTGCTTCTGCCGCACCGGAATAAGTTCGCATCAGTTGGATAAACAATTCACCTGCCGATTCTTCTTCACAGCGATTGATTAATTCCTGTTCTACCCCACATAATTCAGGAAATTCAGAGAGTATTGTACTGCCTCCCAGGGTGACTAATAAATCCGATGTATGGCCGATAGCAGGATTAGCCGATATGCCAGAGAATCCATCCGAGCCACCGCATTTCAAGCCAACGGTAAGTTTACTCAACGGTGCCGGTTTGCGCTCGTTCTTGTTGGCTTCAATCAATGCCATAAATGTCTTCTGAATAGCCTGACTTAACAGTTCCTGTTCTGTGCCGGATTGCTGTTGATCTAAAATAAATACCGGTTTTGATCCCTTAGGGTCAAGGGCCTTTAATCTTTCCGTCAGTGTCTTGATTTCTGCATTCTGGCAGCCAAGGCTAAGCACCGTAGCACCGGCCACATTTGGGTTATGAATGTAGCCGGCCAGCAAGGCACAAAGGGTATTGGCATCTTGTCGTGTACCACCGCAGCCTCCCTCGTGCAGCATCATTTTTACACCATCGATGTTTTTGAACAGGCGCGTTGACTGAGTGGCTTGTGCATCGGGCAAGGTGACCGAAGAAATGGAATCGGTTTTTCCTTCTTTATATAATTTCACTAATTCATTGACATAGTTCTTATACGGCTCTGGTTTGCTGAACCCGAGTCCCTCTTCAAATGCCTGACGAATGACATTCACATTTCTGTTTTCACAAAACACCAATGGAATCACCAGCCAATAGTTTGCGGTGCCCACCTGTCCATCAGCACGGTGATAGCCCATAAAGGTTTTGTCTTTAAACTTAGACACATCAGGAGGTGTCCACGAGTAGGATTTGGTTTTACCGGAGTAGGGGGAAGCTTTGTGTTTAATATTATGTGTGCCGATGGCACCTCCTGCTTTAATAGGAAGTATGGCTTTGCCTACCAGTATTCCATACATGATGATTTCGTCATCGGGCTGAAGTTCTTTTTCAACAAACTTGTGCTTGGCAGGAATATCATCGGTCAAGGTGAGGGATGATCCGTTAATGGAAAGTTGTTCTCCTGCTTTGAGATCGGATAATGCTACCCAGACATTATCCGAAGGATGAATTTTTAGAAAACGGTTTGACATATCAAAAAAAGACTATAATTTGCGCAATCGATTGCGCAATCTACACACTTTTTTGTGTTCGAAAACAACAATCTGAAAAAGAAAATTTAGACATAAAATTCAGCATGGCAAGCTCAATCCATAAAATACATTTCCTCGATCAGATGAAATCCACCGGAATACTTCCCGTGTTTCATCATACCCATACTACGGTATTGTTTCAGGTATTGCGCACTCTCAACCGGGGTGGAATGTCTGTACTCGAATTCAAACATACCCGGGATCAACGAAGTGTCCGCGCATTTGCCCAACTGATCGAATTGGCTTCCGAATTTCCCGGATTTACTTTCGGTGCCGGAACGGTGCTGGATGCTGCTTTGGCACATCAGTACATTAAAGCAGGCGCCCAATTTATTTCTTCTCCCTTTTTACACAAAGAAGTGGCCAGTATCTGTGAAGACTATAATGTCATGTGGATGCCCGGTTGCTCTACCCGGGATGAGGTGGAAGAAGCCATCCGGCTAAACGCAAAGGTGATCAATATTGTACAAGGCAACGTGCCGGCACTGGATGTACTGATGCAATGTGCGCGTGACTTTTCTGACCGGTATTTTATACCTTCGGCGGGGATAGAGCTGGATAAGCATAATGTACCGCTCTTGTTTGAAGCAGGTGCTTTATGTCTTCGAATGGGAGATTCCCTGTTTCACCGAAATAATATTCTTACCAAAGACTGGACACGCATGGAGATTAACTTTTATCAGACAATGAAAAATATGAGACGGATCAAACATTCGGCTACCGTCACTCACGATTACTTCGTTTTGGCATGAGTACTCCGTCCATTGCTACCGCCTTGCTTTCCTATGGAATGTCGGGCGAACTTTTTCACGCACCCTTTCTTGAAGTTCATCCCGGGTTTCAATTGAAAACGGTCGTGGAGCGTAGCCACGGGAAAGTACCACTTCGTTACCCGCACGTTCAATCGGTAAAAGACCGTCATAAGGTACTTCAGGATGATACCATTGAACTGATCGTGGTAAATACACCCAATGGCACGCACTATGAATATGCGAAAGAAGCATTGGAAGCAGGCAAGCATGTGGTGGTCGAAAAACCATTTACCATTACGACTGCCGAAGCGGATGAGTTGATCGCATTGGCCAAAAGTAAAAATAGAATTCTTACTGTATTTCAGAGCCGCAGATTTGATGGCGATTTCCGAACCGTGCAAAAGGTAATCAATGAGGGCATGGTCGGGCGGATCGTAGAGTTTGAAACGCACTATGATCGCTTCCGCAATTATGTAGAGCCCAACTCATGGAAAGAGGAACCCCAACCCGGTGTAGGAATAGTGTATAACCTGGGTTCGCACATGCTTGATCAGGTGCTTGTTTTATTCGGTATGCCCGATGAAGTAGATGCACGCATTGGCGCACAGCGACCAGGTGGAAAAGTAGACGACTATTATGACATTCGTCTGAGCTACCGCAATTTTTTAGTGATCGTTAAATCCAGTTACCTCGTCAGGGAACCCGGCCCGAGATACGTCTTACATGGTACGGAGGGATCATTTGTCAAATATGGTATCGATGTGCAGGAGCAGGCGTTGAAAGAAGGAAAAATGCCAGGCACCGGCAACTGGGGAATAGAAGATAAATCGGACTGGGGAAAAATCAACGCCACCATAGATGGAGTGCACGTGCAGGATCGTATCGAAACACAGAAAGGAGATTACACGGATTTTTACCAGAACGTGTACGAAGCCATCAGGCAAAACAAGCCATTGATCGTAAAGCCTGAAGAAGCAAGACAGGTGATCCGACTTATTGAATTGAGTTACAAAAGCAATCAATTAAGAAGAGCAATAAAAACAACGGAGTAATGTCGTATATCGAGAAATTATTTGGAGTTAAAGATAAAGTAGCTGTAGTCACGGGTGGCACAGGTGTGCTGGGGCACGCATTATGCCGCGCACTCGCGGAAGCCGGGGCAAAGGTGGTGGTGATCGGAAGAAGGAGAGACGCGGCGGATGCACTGGTGGGAGCGATTAATAGTAGTGGGGATGAAGGTCTTGCTGTTTCTGCCGATGTTTTGAAGGAAGAGGAACTGATCGAAGCAAAACGCACGATCATTGACCACTTTGGAACTATTGATATACTGGTCAATGGTGCGGGAGGCAATATTCCTGGCGCGGTTATCTCTCCGGATAAAACCTTCTTCGATCTGAAGATGGAGGACTTTCAGAAAGTAGTAGATCTTAATCTGAGCGGCACGGTTTTGCCCTCCAAAATTTTTGGCGAAGTGATGGCCGGAAAGAAAAAAGGAATCATCATTAATATTTCCTCCCTGGCGGCTATACTACCGCTTACACGCGTGGTGGGTTACGCAGCGGCCAAAGCTTCGGTCAGTAATTTTACCCAATGGCTGGCGGTAGAGATGGCGGGTAAGTATGGTGAAGGCATCCGCGTAAATGCCATTGCTCCCGGTTTTTTCCTTACCGAACAAAACAGGGCATTGCTCACACAACCCGATGGCAGCCTGACTGCACGGGGAGAACTCATTATCCGAAACACACCGTTTGCACGATTTGGTAAAGCGGAAGAACTGTGCGGTACGTTGATCTGGCTGTGTTCCGATGCATCCGCATTTGTTTCGGGAGTAGTGGTGCCTGTAGATGGTGCATTCAGTGCCTTTGCGGGAGTATAATAATGTAGAATACGTAGTTTGTTAAATAATATAGATAGAGTAACATCCGGTTTGCATGAATAATCGAGTAGTCACCTTTGGAGAAATAATGATGCGCTTGTCAACACCTGGCTTCGCGCGGTTTACACAAGCGAATCATCTCAACCTACTTTATGCCGGATCCGAAGCAAACGTGGCCGCATCGCTGGCCAACTTTGGTGTGGCCTCCGAGCACGTTACTCGTTTTCCGGATAACGATTTTGGTGTAGCGGCTACTCAGGCATTGAATAGAATTGGAGTCAACACCAATCATATTGTGTATGGCGATGAACGCATGGGCCTTTACTTTCTGGAGAATGGAAGTATGCAACGCTCTTCACGCATCATCTACGATCGTTTTGATTCCGCCTTTGCACACATCAAACCCGGAATGATTGACTGGGAAGACGTGTTTACCGGTGCGGCCTGGTTTCACTGGACGGGTATCACGCCTGCCATCTCTCAAGGTGCCGCCGAGGTATGCCTTGAAGCGATTGTTACGGCAAAGAAAAAAGGACTTGCCATTTCAGGAGATATTAACTACCGCAGAAATCTGTGGCAATATGGAAAGACCGCCCGCGATATCATGCCTGCGTTGATTGAGCATACCGGGATTATTGTAGCAGGGGTAACCGATATGGAAAACTCGGCTGGGATCACAGGAGAAACGTTTGAGGCTGCGTGTACGAATTTTATTAATGCATTTCCCGCAGTAAAAATCATCACTACTACGGTGCGTGATTCAATTAGTTCATCGCACAACAGATTGCAGGGAGTGCTTTCGAATGGTAAAGAAATGTTCCTGTCGAAGCAGTATGATCTGACGCACATAGTGGATCGTGTTGGTGCGGGTGATGCCTATATGGCCGGTTTGATTTATGGCTTGCTGAAAAATAAGAATGCACAGCAAACTGTTGAATTTGCAACAGCAGCCGGTGCATGGAAACATTCAGTAGAGGGCGATGTCAATCTGGCTACAGCCGATGAAATTGAGTTTTTGGTCAAAGGAGAAAACATAGGCAAACTATTGCGCTAGGATGAATTGAATTATCCTGATCACACTTCGGTGGATATCCTCACAAACCGCAACACGAAGGACGAAACGAATGATGGTTTGTAAAGACATGGACCATGGAGGGAAAGAAAACAGACAAAGATTAACAGACGATAAGCAACATGGCATTTAGTAAACAACAAATCATAGACACGATGAAGAGCACCGGGCTTGTTCCACTCTTCACGCACGATAATGAAGAAGAAGCACAATTGGTTCTGGAAGCGGCTTATAAAGGAGGCGTGCGGGTGTTTGAGTTCACCAACCGGAAGAAAAATTCTTTTGAGGTATTTAGTCATCTGATCCGCCAGCGTGATAAATATCCGGATCTGATGCTGGGTATCGGTACGATCATGGACGGTACTACGACCAGGAAGTTTCTGGATGCCGGTGCTGACTTCATTATCTCACCCATCTTAAAACTGGAGATGGCCGAGGTATGTAAGCAATACGACAGAATGTGGATACCTGGCTGCGCTACACTGACTGAAATTGTAACGGCAAAAGAAAATGGAGCAGAGGTAATCAAGGTGTTTCCGGGTGCAGTACTCGGGCCTGCGTTTGTGTCTTCCATTATGCCTGTTGTCCCCGATCTTCAGTTGATGATTACCGGTGGGGTAGAACCCAACGAACGAAACCTCAATGCATGGTTCGCGGCAGGGGCAATGTGTGTGGGGCTGGGATCGCACTTGTTTACCAAGGAAATTCTGGAAACGAAAAACTGGAACCTGCTGCGCCAGAAAGTAGCCAGCTCGCTGGAGATCATCCGGCAGATCAAAAAATAAATCCACCTTACCTAAAACGAACCCATCCATGAGTGAAGAACTGAAAGCACGTATCGGTAATTACCGGTGGACCATTTGTACACTTGTCTTCTTTGCCACTACGGTCAATTACCTCGATCGTCAGGTATTGAGTCTTCTGCAACCACGACTGGAAGAATTATTCGGGTGGACCAACAGTGATTATGCCAACATCACCGCTGTATTTCAATTTACGTACGCCATCTCCATGTTGTTTGCCGGCCGCTTCATTGATAAGCTGGGTACCAGGTGGGGTTATGGCTTGGCCATCATCATTTGGTCTGCGGGCGCGATCGTTCATGCTCTTGCTATACCTATCGGAGAAAATCTTTCCCTACTGTTTGGATGGATGGGCATCACGGCATTTTCCGTTTCTGTTTTGGGTTTTATGTTTTCGCGGGCCATCCTTGCGTTTGGCGAAGCCGGAAATTTTCCTTCGGCCATCAAAGCCATCGCTGAATATTTCCCCAAGAAGGAGCGCTCTCTGGCTACCGGTATTTTCAATTCAGGGGCAAACATTGGTGCCATACTCGCCCCACTGACTGTACCGTGGATGTACCGCAACTGGGGATGGCAATCGGCTTTTATTGTAATTGGGTTAATCGGTTTTATCTGGTTGTTGTTATGGCTGTTCCTCTATGAGAAACCGGAGAAACAAAAACGACTTTCCGCCGCGGAGCTTCATTATATCAATAGCGATGGCAGTGAAGCCATTGCGAGTCAGGCGCACACGCTGGATCAGAAGGTGTCGTGGGTGAAATTATTTGGCTACCGCCAAACATGGGCCTTTACGATTGGTAAGTTCATGACTGATGGGGTATGGTGGTTCTTTCTGTTCTGGTTGCCGGCTTACCTCAAAGCGCAGTATGGAATTATCGATGAGGCCGTGATTGCTCCGTTGTCCATTTTATATACGCTGGCCATGGTAGGTAGCGTAGCGGGGGGGTGGTTCCCGATGTATTTTATCAATAAAGGGTATGCCGTCTATGACGGACGCATGCGCGCGATGTTAATGATCGCCATTATACCACTGGTAATATTGGCCGCACAACCTTTGGGTGGAATCAGCTTCTGGTTACCGGTGATCTTTATTGGTATAGGCGCATCGGCACATCAGGCATGGAGCGCAAATATTTTCACCACAGTGTCTGATATGTTTCCCAAAAAAGCAGTGGGCTCGGTCGTGGGCATCGGAGGAATGGCCGGAGGATTAGGTGCCGTTGTCCTCACTAAACTGGGCGGTGCCTTGTTTGATCACTACAAAGAATTGGGTCACATCGAAACCGGTTATACCATTATGTTCACCATCTGCTCGGTCGCTTACCTGGTGGCCTGGTCCATTATGAAAGTACTGGTGCCTAAATACCGGCCGATTACCGATTTGTAAAAACAAAGATCGTTTCTTGAGACAAGAAGCCCGCTATATAAAGTGTAGCGGGTTTCTTATTTTACAAGCTGTAGAAGTTCAATAGTTTAAAAAAATAATACGTAACTAACCCGTGAACAGAATACTTACCAATGGTATCGGAATTGTGTGGCTGATAAATGGTTTGTTTTGTAAAGTACTTGATCTGGTGCCGAGACATCAACAGATTGTGGCTCGTATTTTAGGAGATAATCAGGCGATACTTTTTACAAAACTGATTGGTATAGCCGAGATGGTAATGGCTGTTTGGATATGGAGCAGATATAAAGCCCGGCTAAACGCGATCACACAAATGATCGTAGTGCTCGTGATGAACGTACTTGAGTTTATTCTGGTACCTGATTTACTTCTTTTTGGAAAGATTAATTCTGTTTTCGCTTTGTCGTTTGTTTTTGTGATTTATTACAACGAGTTTGTAGTAAGCAAAGAATTCAATTAACATCGACAGCGTGTTTTCATTTCTTAAAGATCATCCTTTTGCCGTAGAAGCATTTTTTGACAGATCAACAGTCTTAACCTTTGCAGCTCCAAAGGAAGAACTGAAAGCATTACTTCCAGAATTATTGGAATTAGATACGTTGGATGAGAAGTGGGCTTTTATTGCAGTAGCACTGGTTCAAACCCGTGACCTTCGTCCGAAGGGATTTCCGAAAATAATGGGTAACGATTTTTTCCTGATTGGCTATCGCATCTTTGTCCGATATACTAATCGCGCAGGTAAGCGATTGAGAGGATTATACATCCTCAAATCGCAAACCGATAAGAAGAAGATGGAGATTCTGGGAAATACCTTCACACATTATAATTATACAACTACCGATCTTCAACAAATAAAAAAGGATAGAGAAATTCAGATTCGTTCATCTCAGTCAGGTTTAAAAATTGATTTGCAAATAGAAAATGATGAAAGCGTTGGGCTGCCCGCGGGTTCTCCTTTTTCTGATTGGAAGGAAGCCAGAAGATATGCAGGGCCGTTACCTTTTACATTCACGTACCAGGCCGAAAAAAAGGAAATGCTGATCATAGAAGGTGTGCGTGAAAACTGGAAGCCGCAACCTGTCAAAGTAATGGATTATCACATTCCGTTCATCAATTCTTTAGAGATCAACAACATAAAGCTGGCCAATGCTTTTGTGATCACGGGTATTCCGTATTGGTGGAAACGAGGAAGAAAAGAGCAATGGAGCAAGTAAGAAGACCTTTTCAAGGGGTATTGAATATTGTACGATTCAACTGGCATTTTTATGTATTGTCTGCGATAGTAATTACTATGCTTTTTATTATCAGCGACTTCATCACTGCCGATGCTTCTATTTTATACATGATCATGGTATTGATCGCAGTGACAACGGCAACATCGTTACTTGCTTCCATGTATGTATATGATTTTTCGGATTTGTATCAATTAAAATGGTTGAAGGAATACGCAAAGGACAGAATGACAATAGTGAACATTCATGCAGGTTTTGATGAGACCAGTCACCTGATCAAATACCATTATCCCTATGCGGATTTAACAGTTCTTGATTTTTATGATGAAGCGGTGCACACCGAGGTATCTATTAAACGTGCACGAAAAGCATATCCCCCTTATCCATCTACTCAAAGTGTAAAGACATCACAGCTTCCTTTAGCCAGTGAAAGTATTGATTTAGTGATGGTGATTCTATCCGCACATGAGATCAGAAGGGATGAAAAACGTTATGAATTCTTCAGTGAATTAAAGCGGGCAATTAAGCCTGACGGAACGATTTTCGTTACCGAGCATCAGCGCGATATTCCTAACTTCCTGGTGTATAACATTGGCTTCTTTCATTTTCTGAGTAGCAATTCATGGAAACGTACTTTTGCCTCCAGTGGATTACTAATTCATAATAAGGTAAGCACCACCCCTTTTATTACCACGTATATTCTTCGCAAAGATGGAGCTGCAGCTTAAAATAATCGGAGCATTGTTAATTGTATTGGCGTTGATACACGTTTTTTTTCCAACGTATTTTCAGTGGAAGAAGGAACTCCAATCCATTAGTCTCATCAACCAGCAGATGATGTATGTGCACACGTTCTTCTTGGCTTTTGCTTTATTACTGATGGGGTTGCTCTGCATTACCTCTGCCACCGAATTGATTGAAACACCATTGGGTAGAAAGATCGGGCTCGGATTTTCCGTCTTTTGGTCGTTGCGATTGGTCATCCAGTTTTTTGGTTATTCTTCAAAACTCTGGCGAGGGAAAGCTTTTGAAACCACCATTCATGTTATTTTCTCGTTACTGTGGATTTACCTTAGCGTAATATTTGCGTTGGTATATCTGGAATATTAAAACAAATAAAGCGTTCGCCAGGCAGTCTTTTTTATCAGCTTTTATTAATTTCATGCCATGAAGCATACCCTTATTCTATTCGTAGCTGTTTTGCTATTGAGTAATTGTTCTAAAAAATCCAACGAAGTGAGTGAACAGAAGGACACCGTGAGTGTGTCAACTACCCCGTCATTGAGTGCCATGGCACTTGATCTGAAAAATAAGAACGGACTGACGATGAAAGTGATTCCCCTGGGAGGGAAGATTGTGTCGCTGCACGTGCCCGATAAAAACGGAGTGCTGGGCGATGTGGTTTTAGGATACGATACCATTGAGCAATACATCAAAGGCAATCCCTATTTCGGTGCGATGATCGGTCGTTATGGCAACCGTATTGCCAAAGGTAAATTCACATTGGAGGGAAAAGAATACCAGTTGGCCACCAATAATGGTGCTAACTCATTGCATGGTGGACCGGATGGCTTTCACAATGTGATGTGGAACCTGAAGCCCGTAACTACAGCTGAAGGAGAAGCACTGGAAATGACCTATCTCAGCAAAGATGGAGAAGAAGGATTCCCTGGCAATCTCAGTGTTAAAGTAACGTACACCTTAAGCGATAAAAATGAATTAATCATCGATTATGTAGCGACAACAGATAAGACAACCATCCTTAATCTGACTCATCATTCGTTCTTTAATCTGACTGGTGACGGAAGTAAAGATGTGCTCGGCCATGAAGTAACCATCCATGCCGATCGTTTCTGCCCGGTAGATAGTTCGCTGATACCATTTGGTGAACTGAAAAAAGTGAAAGGCACTCCGTTTGATTTCACTCAACCGCATACCATCGGAGAGCGCATTAACAAAGACGATCAGCAATTGAAATACGGAAAAGGGTATGACCACAATTGGGTACTCAATAAAAAGGATAACTCCTTAACGCTGGCAGTGAAGGTGAAAGAACCCGTATCGGGCCGTGTGATGGAAGTATGGACTACCGAACCCGGCATGCAATTCTACTCCGGAAATTTTCTGGACGGATCGGATAAAGGGAAAGGTGGTGTGTTTTATCCTGTTCGCAGTGCATTCTGCTTTGAGGCACAGCACTTTCCCGACTCACCGAATCAAAACTCATTTCCTTCAGTGGAGTTAAAACCAGGAGCGACTTACACCCAGCGAACCGTGTATAAGTTTGATGTGGAGAAATAATTGAGTTCACACTTCAATCGCTCTCCCGCCAAATCCGTATGCTGAAAATAGTGCTTGGTGTCGCGCTGATGTATCAGTGTGCCATCGCTTTTGGCCAGAGCGAGTGTACCCGTTACATTGTTAAATCAAAGAAGTTACTTCTGGGTACAGTTTATCAGGCAGACTCAGCACTGGCTCTTTCGCTCCCAGGCGGGATGGAGGGTAAGTTGCTGGTGAATGATGCCGGCCTTAAACAGACCGTCAATTTTGATTTTACTTTTACTGATCAACAGGGCAGACCTCTGGAGACGAATGACCTGCTCACCATTCACTTTGCTGATCTGAAGGCAGAGTTCATTGCCCGTACCAGGCGTATTCATACCGGTAAAATTACTTTTGCGATAGTAAGACAAACGGAAACCCGATGGGGTACCGTGCTTACGGATGAGGATGAACTCTTCTATGAAAAATTGAAAACCGACCGGATTACCTATCTCGAACTGGGCATCGGTTCACAAAAACAGAAAATGAGTTTGCCGTGGGTGGATGCAGAGAAGTTACGACAAGTGATTACCTGCCTGAGCTTGCGTAAAAAGTTCTGACCGCAGACAACTGTTTCTAATGGGTCTTGCTGCTTAGGAGAAATCATCACAACAGCCCATTCATGGCATCACTTTTTACTATTTCAGCGGAGAAGAAGCCGAATAGTATGAAAGCAGAAAGACCGCCCGTTTCGAAGAAGAAAAAACTACTCCGTATATTTTTTAGTGTAGTGCTGTTACTGGTAGTGATACGCCTTATTCTTCCTTATGTGGTGCTGCATTACGCCAATAAAACGTTGGCCAACATGAATGGGTATTATGGTCATATTCAGGACATCGACCTGGCCCTGCTGCGTGGCGCGTATAAAATGGACAGTATCTATCTGAATAAAGTGGATACGACCAATCAGAAACAAACTCCTTTCTTTTCTTCTACCCTGATTGACCTGTCAGTAGAATGGAAAGCACTCTTTCATGGATCGATAGTAGGTGAGCTGGTGTTTGAGAATCCTGCCTTGAAATTTATCAAAGAAAAGGTAGAACCTGATGATTTGCGTAATGACTCCACTGATTTCAAACAATTACTCAATGGGTTCATGCCGCTGGAAGTAAACCGTTTCGAAATTAACAATGGGAGTATTCATTATGTCGATCCGGCCTCAAAGCCTAAAGTGGACATCGCCATGACGAATGTAAATATACTGGCGCTCAACCTGAGGAACAGTTATGATTCCGCAAAACTTTTACCGGCCCGGGTGACGGCCAATGCAGAAGTCTATGATGGGAATTTCACTTTTAACATGAACCTGAATCCGTTGGCAGACCAGCCAACCTTTGATATGAATGCAGAGTTGAAAAACACCAACATGGTATTGCTGAACGAATTTTTTCAGGCTTATGCCGGCATTGATGTAAACCGCGGAGAGTTTGGTTTGTATACTGAAGTAGCCGCTAAAAAAGGGAACTTTGCAGGCTATGTCAAGCCCTTTATCAAAAATCTGGATGTGTTGGGTAAGGAAGACAGAGAAGATACCATTTTCAGGAAATTATGGGAAGGATTGGTAGGCACGGTAGCCGAGGTCTTTGAAAACCAGCCCAAAGATCAGCTGGCAACGAAAATCCCATTTGAAGGAAGTTTCAAGAAACCGGAAACCAATACCTGGTATGCGATTTCGCGTGTTTTACAAAATGCATTCATACGTGCGATTCAGCCATCAATCGATCATGAAATCAATATAGCCTCCGTTGATAATCCGAAAAAGGAAAAGAAAACGTTCCTGCAAAAAGTATTTGGAAAGAAAAACAAGGAATGAAAAAATGAAAAGAAGAGGTGAGGTATTCCTTGAGAGGAAGTTGCCTCGCATCAATAAGAGTGAGAAGAAGCTTTACGTCCGCTCTTCAACTGAAACCGTAAGTAAAGCCATCAGTGAGAAGCTAACGTGATTTTGACTGACGAGGTATAAATGACGATGAAATGGAGTTGATCCTGTTAGATGAATGACTTGGTTATTCTTGCTCCATGCCGTTCAAACCTGAAATGAGATTTTGCGTTATTTTCTCCATTTGGTAATACCTGTATATTCTGCCATCAGAAAGAGAATGACCATCACATCGGCCTCTACCGGTTGAGCCAGTACATAACGCAGCATGCAGTTTACACCTTCGCGGACGTGATG
This sequence comes from Flammeovirgaceae bacterium, assembly GCA_023251155.1. GTDB lineage: Bacteria > Bacteroidota > Bacteroidia > Cytophagales > Cyclobacteriaceae > ELB16-189. The sequence goes on from JAHEZH010000014.1 coordinate 26,180, forward strand.
TGTGATTCGTAGTCGGTGTACCCTCTGGCTCATGCTCGTACACAATAAATACCCGTGCCAGCCTGAGGTAAATGAAAGCAATCGAAGTCAATTGCCTTGAGTTGAGGAAGGAATTGCGCAGCTACCAATGAGCGTAAGGTGTAACGCACAGATGGAGGAGTTGTAATCTCCGCCTTTGATCGAACCTCCATCGGATTTTGTAAGGGAAGGAGAGTGGAGGAGGAGCGAATCAGTAGTGAGCCAATGATGAACCCTCTCGGATGGAATAACGATGATTAAGACGATGTAATACCCGCATTTTATCCATCATTAAGCTTCCGCAAACGTAATCGACAAGTGGGGGTGATGAGAGGCGATGTAAAATGTGGAAACGATGCTTATTTAAAAGCTTTCTAAATAGATGAGCTGACTTATTTTTATTCGATGTTAATTGACTAATTCGTAGTTTATTAACGATAAAAATAACGCTGAATGAAGTGAGGAAAATAATCCCGCAAGGCCTAAAATATATTTGAAATAACAGCAATCGCACATTACATTTGTGCGATTCCGTATAAAGCGGGACCTAAACATCATGATGAAGTACCGTTACAGTCGTCATTTATTCGTTACAAGCCTCTTCGTTTTTCTCTTCAGCTGTCAATTTGTTTTTGCTCAGGATATTCCTACAGAACCCGCTGCTATCAGCGCTGGGGAAGCGCTGTTCAAAGCAAACTGTAAGTCTTGTCACCGGGTAAAAGAAAAATTAGTTGGACCTGCCCTTGCAGGCATAGAAGGTCGTGCTCCTTCTATTCAATGGATTAAAGACTGGATCCGTAACTCCTCCAAGGTAGTAGCCAGTGGTGATGAGTACGGAAACAAGATTTACAATGAGTATGGCAAGAGCCAGATGACGGCCTTCACCAGCCTGAAGGATGATGACATCATGAACATCCTGGCTTATGTGAAAGACGAAGCCAATAAAAAAGCCGAAGCGCCTGTTGCAGGACCAACCACTGCATCTGCCGGAAGTGGTGATGGTGTTTCTTCAACCTATCTTGACATTATACTAGCAGGTATGATTATCATCCTGGTTCTCCTTCTGGTGATCCTGGGGTTGATTGTAAATGCACTTAAAAAATACCTTTCTCAAAAAGAGCTGAGCGAAGAAGATAAGGAAGAAGTAGTATCGCCTTATTCACTAGGCTCGGTTGTGCGTAGCCCTGGCTTTATCTTCATTGTCGTATTCCTGGTGGCTGCACTTGGCTTCAAAACATTAATCGATGGCCTGTTAACCATAGGTGTACAGCAAGGTTACCAGCCCAAGCAGCCGATTGCGTTCTCTCACAAGATTCACGCCGGTCAGTTTGAAATTGACTGTAAGTATTGCCATACCGGTGTAATGAAAGGCAAGCAGGCAAGCATTCCTTCACCGAATATTTGTATGAACTGTCACGTATCCATCAAATCGGGTACAAACACAGGCGAAGGGGAGATTGCTAAAATTTACAAAGCAGTAGGATTTGACCCCGCTACTTCGCAATACTCAGGTAAAACGGCCCCTATCGAGTGGGTACGTATCCACAACCTGCCTGATCTGGCCTACTTCAATCACTCCCAGCATGTTAACGTAGGGGGAATAGAGTGTCAGACCTGCCACGGACCTATTCAGGAAATGGATGTAGTAAAACAATATTCATTGCTCACCATGGGATGGTGTATCAGTTGCCACCGTACTACCGATGTAAGCGCGAAAGGCAATGCGTATTATGACAAGCTTCTGGAGGTGCACGATAAGAAGACAATGAAGGTGGAAGACATAGGTGGTTTGGAATGTTCCAAGTGCCATTATTAATAGTATAGAATTTAACGCTACGATTTTCGATAGATACATTGTATGAGCAAATCAACGAAGACATACTGGAAGGGACTTCCTGAATTGAAGAACGATCCGGCAGTAATCAAGAATGCGGATAAAGAATTTGGTGAAGACCCTGGCCACTCGCGCCGAGACTTCCTGAAAATGATGGGTTTCAGTGTGGCAGCCGTATCACTGGCTGCTTGTGAGGCACCGATCCGTAAGGCTATTCCTTATGTCAACAAGCCGGTAGATGTTGATCCGGGTATCCCGAACTACTATGCATCTACCTATGTAAATGGTGGTGATTATTGCAGTATCGTAGTAAAAACGAGAGAAGGTCGCCCGATTAAAGTAGATGGAAACTCGCTTTCCAACGTTACTTTGGGAGGTACCAGCGCTCAGGTAGAGGCTTCTGTCCTCTCTTTATATGATAACTATCGCTTGCGCGGTCCTAAAATAGGAGCAGGTGAGACTTCAAAAGCCAGTGACTGGGAGACCATCGATAAAGAGGTAATCGCCAAACTGGGCGAGATCGCCACAAAAGGGGGCCAGATCAGAATAGTAAGCAACACCATCCTTAGCCCAAGCACCAAAGCGGCTATTGATGTCTTCAAAGCAAAGTATCCAACCACACAGCATATTCAGTACGATCAGGTATCGAATTACGGAATCGCGAAAGCCAACGAAGCTTCTTTCGGTTCTGCGTTCATCCCATCGTATGATTTCACCAAGGCAAAAACAATTGTCAGCATTGGTGCTGACTTCTTAGGTACATGGGGTTCATCAATTGAATTCTCAAAACAATTTGCCAGCACCAGAGATATCACCGATACCAAACGTGAGATGTCCCGCCTGTATCAGTTCGAAACCACGTTGTCACTGACCGGTGCCAATGCGGATTACCGATCGATGATCAAACCTTCGCAGGAAGGACTGGTGGTAGCTCAGCTATATAACCTGGTGGCGGCAAAAGCAGGCAAAGCAACACTTTCGGCAGGTATCGATAAGATTCAACACCTTGAAAAGGCAGCTAACGAATTGTGGGAAAACCGTGGTAAATCACTGGTTATCTCCGGTTCAAATGATAAGGATGTTCAACTTGTGGTCAATGCAATCAACGATGCATTGGGCAACTATGGAGTAACGATCCTTCCTAATATCCCAACTTATTTCCGTCAGGGCAATGATGAGGCCATGGCCGCGTTCGTTGCAGAGGCAAAAGAAGGAAAAGTAGATGCCATTTTCTTCTATAACAGCAACCCGGTGTACGATCACCCGATGGGTAAAGAGCTGGGTGAAGCATTGAAAAATGTAGCATTAACTGTTTCTACTTCATACACAGAAGACGAATCAGCGACAGCATCGGCATACAAGACTCCGGATCACCATTACCTGGAATCATGGAATGATTTTGAGCCTAAGAAAAATTTCTTCAGTTTATCACAGCCCGCTATTACTCCTATTTTTAAAACCCGCCAGGCACAACAGAGCTTTCTGGTATGGGCAGGAGAAGCAAATAATGATTATTTCGAATTTTTAAGTAGCAATTGGAGAAAGACGCAGTTTGCAAGAGCAACCAATGCCGTTGATTTTCAATCATTCTGGGATAAATGCCTGTATGACGGGGTATTGGAATATCCGGCAGATGCCTACAGTGCAGTATCCTTTGCAGGAGACCTGAGCGCAGCCGCATCACGTATCAGCTCCAATTATAGTGCTGCCAATACCGGCTTTGAAGTAGTGATCTACGAAAGCTATGGTGTCGGAAATGGCTCTCAGGCGAATAACCCTTTATTGCAGGAACTTCCCGATCCGATCACTAAAGCAACATGGGATCATTATGTGACGATCTCACAAAAAGACGCCAAGGAATTAGGTCTGGATAATGATGCAGAAGGTAACACGGTATTGTTGAGCATCACGGCAAATGGAAAGACAGAGAAGATTGCAGCCCTGATTCAACCCGGACAAGCACCGAAAACACTCGGTATTGCACTAGGATACGGAAGAACCAAAGTGGGTAAAGTAGCCGAAAATATCGGTGTGAATGCCTATCCTTTCCTGGCACTCGTAAACGGTTCGATCAGCTTCGCTGCGACTACCGGAGTGAAAGTGGAAAAGACCACTGATCCTTTCCAACTGGCACAGACTCAGATTCACCATACCTACATGGGAAGAGAGAATGTGGTGCAGGAAGCTACATTGGAGGAATTCAATCACAATCCTTTACACTTCAGAGAAGAAGCACCAAAGATTTCTGACTGGGATAAGAAGGTAGATCCAAACTCATTGAGTTTATGGAAAGGCCATGAATACAACAATCACCATTGGGGAATGGCCGTTGACCTGAACTCATGTACAGGTTGCGGTGCGTGTGTGGTGGCTTGTAATGTTGAAAACAACGTTGCCCTTGTAGGTAAGCAGGAAGTGATCAACCGCAGAGAAATGCACTGGTTGCGTATCGACCGCTATTACAGCAACCCTGAAGGAACAGATGTAGATAACTATGATGCACTGGAAGTAGCTGCCGAAAACCCGGAAGTGGTATTCCAGCCCATGATGTGTCAGCACTGTAATAACGCGCCTTGCGAAACGGTTTGCCCGGTTGCCGCAACGACACACAGTTCAGAAGGTCTTAACCAGATGACGTATAACCGTTGTATCGGTACACGTTACTGCGCAAACAACTGTCCATATAAAGTAAGACGTTTCAACTGGTTCAAATACCACGACAATCAGCAGTTTGCTCAGTCAAACCCTGCAATGAACACCGATCTTGGCCGTATGGTATTAAATCCGGATGTGACTGTTCGCTCACGCGGTGTGATGGAAAAATGTTCTTTCTGTGTACAGAACATTCAGGCAGGTAAGCTTTCTGCCAAGAGAGAACGCAGACCGGTGAAAGATGGTGAAGTAACCACCGCATGTATGGCCTCTTGTACGACAGGAGCCATTGTATTTGGTGATTTGAACAATCCGGAAAGCAGAATCAGCAAGTTGTTGCAGATTGAACTTGACCCTAACCGTAAAAACGGTATCGACAAGATTGCTCACAACCCAAGAGCGTACAGAGTAATTGAGGAAATTGGTGTGAAACCTAACGTTTACTACCTGACTAAAATCAGAAACAAAGACGAAAAGAAAGCACACGCTTAATTATTGACAGAACTAAAAGAAACTTCGAAATCAGGAACTTCAGTATATGCAAGCAACTTCATCGTTAAGAGAGCCCTTAATAACCGGTGGTAAGACGGTAGCCGATGTATCGCATGATATCAGCAGACACGTAGAAGCCAAGCCGGCCAAAAGCTGGTGGATGGCATTCGGTGTGTCTCTCGTTTTATTAATTTATGGTTTCTACTGCGTATGCTACCTTCTATGGAATGGTATCGGTGCATGGGGATTGAATAAAACAGTCGGCTGGGCATGGGATATCACCAACTTCGTATGGTGGGTGGGTATCGGTCACGCAGGTACATTGATTTCAGCGGTATTGTTATTATTCCGTCAGAAATGGAGAATGTCGATCAACCGTGCTGCGGAAGCGATGACCATCTTCGCGGTAATTTGTGCGGCTACATTCCCTCTGGTTCACATGGGCCGCCTGTGGTTAGGGTTCTATTGGGCACTTCCGCTACCCAACGCATTCGGATCCCTTTGGGCTAACTTCAACTCGCCACTGCTCTGGGATGTGTTCGCGATCTCGACCTACTTCTCCGTATCATTGGTATTCTGGTACATCGGATTGATTCCTGACTTTGCTGTAATCCGCGACCGTGCTGTACGCCAGGGAAATAAAGTAAGAGCTTTGATCTATAACGGATTGAGCTTCGGATGGGATGGCGCAGCTAAAACATGGATGCGCTATGAGTCAGTAGCGTTGATTCTGGCAGGTCTCTCCACACCACTTGTATTGTCGGTTCATACCATTGTATCGATGGACTTTGCCACATCAGTGGTACCAGGATGGCACACGACCATTTTCCCTCCCTACTTCGTGGCCGGTGCGATCTTCTCCGGATTTGCAATGGTATTGACCCTGTTGATCATCACACGTAAAGTATTTAAACTGGAAGACTACATTACCATCTATCACCTGGAGTTGATGAACATCATCATTATCGTAACCGGTTCAGTAGTAGGTATCGCTTATATCACCGAATTCTTCATTGCGTGGTACGGACAAGTGCCGGCAGAACAATATGCATTCTATAACCGGATGCAAGGACCTTACTGGTGGGCATACTGGTCTATGATGACGTGTAACGTGATCTCTCCTCAGCTCTTCTGGTTCAAGAAAATCAGAACAAGCATTGTATCCACATTCATTTTATCCATTATCGTAAACATTGGTATGTGGTTCGAGCGTTTCGTGATTATCGTTACCTCGTTGCACAGAGAGTACCTTCCGTCCGGCTGGACCATGTTCCACCCAACCATGTATGATATCGGAGAGTACGTATTCACCTTTGGTCTTTTCTTCACATTATTCTTCCTCTTTGCCAAGTTCTTCCCTGTGATCAACATGGCTGAAGTGAAAAGTATTGTCAAGTCATCATCCGAAAAGAAGCATTAACAGATTATGGAAAGCAATAAGAACTTTGTTGTAGGAATTTTTAATGATGAAGATGTACTTCTTCATGCGGTGGAAGGCATCCGCGGTAAGGGTGTAAAAATCCAGGAAGTATTCAGTCCATTTCCCGTACACGGTCTGGACGAAGTATTAGGCTATAAGAGAAGCCGTCTTCCTATTGCTGCTTTCCTTTTTGGAATGACAGGAACTTCATTGGCCTTGTTAATGCAGATATGGATGCTGGGCTACGACTGGCCAATGATTATTGGTGGTAAGGATCACGCATCATTGCCTCCATTCATCCCGGTTACTTTTGAGTTGACCGTATTATTGGCGGCCTTTGGTATGGTAATCACTTTCTTCATTGTAAGTGATATGAAGCCGTACAAGTGGCCACGCCAGTTTGATTTGAGAAGCACAGACGACAAGCACGTAATGGCCATTGATTTGGCCGACAATAAACTGAGCAAAGACGAAATCGGTCAGATACTCAAGGACAACGGAGCTTCAGAGGTAAATGAAAAGAACTTTTAATCGGATGCAGACAATGCGTACAGTAAAGACGTTAATATTCAGTGCATCAGCAGCAGTTATGCTGGCAGGTTGTACGGCAGGTGGAAATAATCCGGGCCGTGAATATGCACCAAACATGTATCATTCCGTGGCGTATGAGCCGATGTCTCAGATCACTGATCCGGATGCAGGGGCGTGGGCCAATTCGCTGGAACATGGCGACCGTACAGGGGAGTACTATAACTCCAATAATTACAATCCTTATAAAATGAATATGCGTACTCCTCCCGCTCATACGGTAAAACGTAATGCACAGGGATGGCTTCCTTACCGCATCGCACGCGTACCCAAAGACAGTATTGATATTGTGGTTGGTAACCTGAAAAATCCATTGGATTCTTCCGCAGCTGTATTGGCAGCAGGTAAAGCGCTGTATGTTTCCTACTGCCAGCATTGCCATGGTGCAAAGGGCGAAGGTGATGGAAAAGTAGCGGATAAGTATGCCGGTGTGGCGAATCTTCAGGGAGATACCTACAGAGCCATGTCGGAAGCACACATCTTCCAGGTAATCACGAACGGGGCTGGTTTAATGCAGCCCCATGGATCACAGATCAGCCCGGAAGACCGATGGAAGATCACGAAGTATGTAAAAGCTTTGCAAAAGAAATAATCTCAATTTGTAATTGAACATAAAATGATAGCTGACGAGATATACGTTTTCAAACCAGAGACCAAAAGGAATATCATCATCCTTGGAATCGTAGGGATACTTCTTTTTGCTTTGGGTGTTTTTATAGCATCCCGATCTGGTGGTCATCATGAAGCAGCAGAAGGTGGACACGGTGGTCATGCTTCGGTTGAAGCATCGAAGCACCTGGTAGCAAGCACCGAACAGCATGCTGCCGCAGAAGGAAAAGGCCATGAGGCTGCAGCAGGTGAACATCACGGAAGCTCACCGCTGGTGAAACGTATTTTTACTTCCCTGTGGCAAAACAATATTTTCTTTGCGGGTATCGGTATTATTGGTTTGTTCTTCATTGCAATCCAATATGCCGCACAGGCAGGATGGTCGGCTCCCATTAAGCGTATTCCACTGGCTATCGGTAGCTGGATTCCTATCGCAGGTATCCTCACCATCGTGATCTGGTTTGTGGTAAAGGAGGATGTATTCCACTGGATGCACCACGACCTGTATGTGAAAGATTCGGCTGACTATGATAAAATCATTGATGGCAAGGCTGGTATGTTCTTCTGGCCATTGGCTCACGGAAGCTTTCCGATCTTTTATGTAGTACGAATGGTGGTTTTCTTTGGTCTCTGGTACATGTTCTTTACCTGGATCAAAAAAGAGATGCTGGCGGAAGACATCAATGGCGGAACTTTACACTGGATAAAAGCGCGTAAATTCTCAGCAATATTCCTGGTCATCTTTGCCGTAAGTTCATCGGTTTCCGCATGGGATTGGGTAATGAGTATTGACACTCACTGGTTCAGTACCATGTTTGGATGGTATGTATTTGCAAGCTGGTGGGTAACCGGTTTGGCAACCATCACGTTCATCGTAGCCACACTGAAAAATGCCGGCTACCTGAAGATGGTGAACCATAATCACCTGCATGATCTTGGTAAATTTGTTTTTGCATTCAGCATTTTCTGGACATACATCTGGTTCGGACAGTTCCTGTTGATCTATTACGCGAACATTCCGGAAGAAACCGTGTATTTTATTCAGCGTATGAGAACAGCTCCTTATAGCTGGATATTTTATGCTAATCTATTCTTAAACTTTGTCTTGCCATTCTTGTTATTAATGACGAGAGATGCGAAGCGTCATGTATCCATGTTAAGAGTGGTTTGTCCTATTGTGATTGTGGGGCACTGGTTTGACTTCTACAACATGATTACTCCGGGAGTAATGAAAACCGAAGGAGGGATAGGGTTCCTTGAGATCGGATTGTTCCTCACGTTTGCTTCTTTCTTCTTGTTTGTAGTACTGACTGCACTGTCTAAAGTACAGCTGGTAGCGAAACATCATCCGATGATGGGAGAGAGTTTGAATCATCACATTTAAGATTGCAGATTAAGAAAGTATAAAGAAAAGAATATGATGACCTTGATAATCGGTTTAGGAGTAGTACTGGTGTTAGCCATTCTCTACCTGATTTTCCGTATCGGAAATCTGGTGGGATTGGTAAAGGCCAAAACACAGGAAGAAGAAGATGCCAGCAATGGCCTGCACGGCTATTTCTTTATGTTTTTTACAGCGGGAGGATTGTTGTTGTTTTTCTGGTACTCGATTAAATACTGGGACAGCTACGTAAAGCCGGTTGCTTCAAAGCATGGGGCCATTACGGATCATCTATTCTGGATAACCATGGCGATCGTGGTGATCTCATTTGTGATCATTTCGATTGTGATGTTCTGGTTTACGTTCAAGTACCGCTACGATAAGAACCGTAAAGCCGAATTCTTTCCTGACAACCACTACCTGGAGTTAACCTGGACGATTGTTCCTGCTATTGTATTGACCCTTTTGATTTTTAAAGGTTTAAGCTCCTGGAATGACATTACCAGCCCTGCGAAGCCCGATGCAGAAGTGATCGAAGTAATCGGACAGCAGTTTGCATGGACTGCGCGCTACCCAGGTGTAAAGGACAACGAGTTGGGTGTTTTCAACTTCAAGTTGATTGATGCCACCAACGAATTTGGATTGGATCTTACCGATAAGAACGCCTACGATGATTTTAAATCATTAGAGCTTCACCTTCCTCCACATAAGGAGATCTTATTGAAGATTCGTGCCAAGGATGTATTACATAGTGTATTCTTGCCTCACTTCCGTGTGAAGATGGATGCGGTACCAGGTATGCAGACGCACTTTAAATTTGAGGTGACTAAGTCCACTTCAGAGATGAGAGCAGAGACAGGCAACCCTAATTTCAATTATGAAATGGCGTGTACTGAAATCTGCGGTAAAGGCCACTTCTCGATGAAGTTCCCTGTGTTTGTACATGATACGGAAGAAGATTACGAAAAATGGAAAGCTTCTCAGGAATCGTGGTTGAAACAAAATCCGGATTACCTGAAGTTTGTACCTGCTAATTTGCGCGAGGCAGCTTTGATTAAGTCCGGACTTCCGATGGACCAGGCAGTAACCACTACATCGGTATCATTAAACTAAGATATTTTTAACAATGGCAACAGTAGATATACACGCTCACCCTCCGGTTCCCCATCACGATGATCATGAACACGAACATGAGCATCACCACGGAAATTTCTGGACGAACTATATATTCAGCCAGGATCACAAAGTCATTGCGAAACAATACCTGATCACCGGTATTATCTGGGCATTGATTGGGGGAACACTTTCTGTTCTCTTCCGTCTTCAGCTTGGTTTCCCGGATGCAGATTTGTCATGGTTAAGACCTCTGTTGGGCGGATGGATCGTGATTGACCCGGCCACCCAGGTTGGTAAACTGGATACGGAATTTTACCTGGCATTGGTAACGATGCATGGTACGATCATGGTGTTCTTTGTATTGACAGCGGGCTTGAGCGGTACATTCAGTAACTTCCTTATTCCATTGCAGATCGGAGCACGTGATATGGCCTCCGGCTTCATGAATATGTTGTCCTACTGGTTCTTCTTCCTCTCCAGTGCCATCATGTTTACGTCATTGTTCATATCGACCGGTCCTGCGGGTGGTGGTTGGACCATTTACCCTCCGTTGAGTGCTTTACCACAAGCGATATCCGGTTCCGGATTGGGTATGACGCTGTGGTTAGTGGCCATGGTATTCTTCATCGTTAGTACGCTGCTGGGTGGTGTGAACTACATTACTACTGTCATTAACCTGCGTACCCAGGGAATGTCTTTCTCCCGTTTACCATTAACGATCTGGGCATTCTTCTTCACGGCTATTATTGGACTACTTTCGTTCCCGGTATTATTCGGAGCAGCGCTCATGCTTGTATTCGACCGTAGCTTCGGAACCAGCTTCTACCTGTCTGATATTTATATCGCCGGAGAAGCGTTGGCGCATGAAGGCGGTAGCCCCATATTGTTCCAGCATTTGTTCTGGTTCCTGGGGCACCCTGAAGTATATATCGTATTGTTGCCTGCGCTGGGTATCAGTTCTGAAATCATAGCTACTAATTCACGTAAACCTATCTTTGGTTACAAGGCCATGATTGGTTCTATGTTGTTCATCGCGATCCTTTCTTTCGTGGTATGGGCTCACCACATGTTCGTAACCGGTATGAACCCATTCTTAGGTTCGATCTTTACGTTACTTACATTGATCATTGCGGTACCCTCTGCAGTGAAAATATTTAACTATGTGACCACACTCTGGAAAGGAAACATCGTATTCACACCGGCCATGTTATTCTCTATCGGTTTGGTATCGTTTTTCCTTACGGGAGGTATCACGGGTATATTCCTGGGTAACTCCGCCGTAGATATTCAATTGCATGATACGTACTTCGTAGTGGCTCACTTCCACCTGGTAATGGGTAGTGCCTCTTTCTTTGGTATGCTTGCCGGTGTGTATCACTGGTTCCCTAAAATGTTCGGCCGTATGATGGATGACCGCTTAGGCAAGATTCACTTCTGGCTGACGTTCATTGGAGTGTACCTGGTGTTCTTCCCGATGCATTACATTGGTATTGCCGGTTTCCCAAGAAGATATTACTCATGGACCAACTTCGAAACATTCGGAGGTTTTACCGACCTGAATATGTTAGTGAGTGTCGCAGCTATCGCTACACTTTCAGCACAGTTCATCTTCTTGTTTAACTTCTTCTACAGCATCTTCAGAGGCCGTTTGGCTCCGGCCAACCCTTGGAACTCGACTACGCTGGAGTGGACTACACCACGTTTCCCTGGTCACGGTAACTGGATTGGAGAGATACCTTCTGTTTATCGCTGGCCGTATGATTACAGCAAGCCGGGAGCGAAAGAAGATTTTATCCCTCAGACTATACCGTATTCAGAAACGCCAGAATCTAATTTTCCTCATGAAAATGAGTTGATCAAATTAGAGATGAGTAATGGTTCAACCATCGTTGTTGAAGAAAGAAAAGATCACGGGCATCATTAATCCGTGCCACATACTATACTGATACTACTTTGAGTACTACAGCGATCAGGACGTTTCGCAAACTTTGTTTGTCTACCCTGATCGCTGTTTATTTTTTAATACTCCTGGGAGGTATAGTGAGAACCACCGGATCAGGAATGGGGTGCCCTGACTGGCCCAGGTGTTTTGGGAGCTGGGTTCCACCAACTTCAGCCGAACAATTACCCTCCGACTACAAAGAAGTGTACTCGGCCAAGCGCGATCAAAAGAATCAGAAATTTATCAAGTACCTGCGCCTGGCAGGCATGAATTCCACAGCCAATCAGCTGACGGAAGACAAATCGATTCTGGTAGAATCTAATTTCAACGCGGTGAAGACCTGGATCGAATATGTCAATCGGTTAACGGGCGTTGTCATTGGGTTATTCATCCTTGTACTTTTCTGGCAATCATGGAAGTTGCGGAAAATCAGCTTGCGTTATTTTGTTGTTGCGGGATTGACATTGCTGGGAGTGATTTTTCAGGGGTGGTTTGGATCGATAGTCGTATCGACTAACCTTACCACCTGGACCATTACCATACACATGCTGCTGGCATTACTCATTGTTGCGTTGGTTGTTTATCTCTATACATTAACAGATACGGACGCAGTGAAAATAACGCTTCGTCCGGTAGTAAAATGGACACTGGCCGGCTGTATGGTGTTGTTACTCACACAAGTAATACTCGGCACGGAAGTACGTAGTGCCATTGACCGCATTGCCATGTCTGGTCTGGTTCGGAATAGCTGGATTGGATCACTGGGAAGTGAATTCATTCTGCACCGCACGTTCTCATGGGCAGTGTTGATCATGCATGTGATTTTAGTAGTACAAATACAGAAAACTAACGTGGACAAAGCTTTATCCCGTGGCCTGATTGTCTTAATTTTGGGCACATTAGTGACAGGAATCGGAATGGCCTATTTTTCAATTCCGGCGTTTTTGCAACCTGTTCATTTATTGATGGCAACAGTAACATTGGGAACTCAGCTGCTACTGTTTTTTAGAATGAATTCGAATAATCAAGTAGTGACAGCGTAATGACCAGTCAAATCGATACATTAACAGGTTTTACTTTTGCTGCTGCGAAATTCAAGGCGTATGTGGAGCTGTTGAAGGTACGCCTGTCTTTGCTGATTGCTTTTTCCTGCGCTTTCGGGTATGCATTGGCTACCCATGGCAGTGTACAATGGGATGTGATGCTCATGCTTACTTTAGGTGGTTTTCTGATGTCTGGAGCCTCCAGCGCAATCAATCAGATCATTGAAAGGGATTTTGACAAGGTGATGACCCGCACCATGACTCGCCCGCTCCCTTCCGGCCGTGCCACCGTAAATGAAGCCACCATCGTTACACTGGTGTGTATGGCGTTGAGCTTAATTATACTTTGGATCTATGCGAATCCACTCACCGTGGTCTTATCGATTGTCAGCATGATCCTGTACAGTTTCATCTATACTCCGTTGAAGAGAGTAGGACCAATTGCTGTATTTGTTGGTGCATTTCCAGGCGCATTTCCTCCATTATTGGGATGGGTGGCAGCTACCGGAACAATAAGTCATGAAGCGTTGATTATTTATGGTATTCAGTTCATCTGGCAGTTTCCGCATTTCTGGGCCATTGCCTGGGTAGCCGATGAGGATTATAAAAAAGCAGGATTCAAATTGCTGCCTTCCGGTGGAGGTAAGGACATGAATACGGCAATTCAGATCATGATTTATACAATCTGTTTAATCCCTCTCGGATTGTTACCGACTCAATTTGGAATTACCGGAATTACTTCTGCTATGGTGGCTACCATTTGCGGAGTAGCATTTACGGCACAAACTTTTTCATTGATGAAGACAGGAAGCCGCCAATCTGCTTTACGCATTATGTTTGGCTCGTTTCTGTATTTACCGATTGTTCAGATAGCGTATTTGTTGGATAAAGTGTGATGATATGGAAAATATAACAACCTCTGAATTTAAGATCATCGAAGAGCCTAAAAAACAGCTTTCGATGAACCCGAAGAAATTTGCCATGTGGCTTTTCATAGCCAGTGTGCTCATGCTCTTCGCTGCGTTTACGTCTGCCTACATCGTGCGCAGAGCGGAAGGCAACTGGTTGTATTTTGAGTTGCCGGATTTGTTCTACTATTCAACGGTAATTATTTTACTCAGCAGTGTGACCATGCAATGGGCTTTCTTCGCTGCCAGAAAAGACAACCTTGAAATGGTAAAAGTAGGAGTGGGGGTTACCGCACTGCTCGGTGTTGCTTTTGTGATCGTACAGTTTTTGGGCTGGGGCCAGATGGCCGATCAGGGAGTTTATCTGGTGGGTAATCCTTCCGGTTCGTTTGTCATTCTGTTAACGTTGGTACATGGTGTTCACTTACTTAGCGCAATTATATTTGTGCTGATCGTTTTGAACGCTTCGTTCAAGCTAAAAATCCATTCCAAAAGCATGTCGCAGATTGAAATGTGTACTACTTATTGGCATTTTTTGGGAGGACTTTGGCTATATTTGTTCGTCTTTTTATTATTGAACCGATAATCATTTTCTAAACTATGGCACACTCAACAGCCGCATCAGCAACTGCACCAGGAAGAAGTGTTTGGGATGGTGGAACATCGCCCATGGGCGCCAGCTACGGCAAGCTCATGATGTGGTTTTTCCTTCTGTCCGATGCATTTACATTCTCCGGATTATTAATTACTTATGGTTTGGTGCGTTCAGCACATCCTGGCTACGCTGGAAAAATTGCTGACTTCCATTTCTCTACGGCTCACTGGCCAGTGCCTGAAAAAGTGTTTGATTCTATTCCTTTCTATCATGGCATTCCACTTCCATTGGTGTTCGTGGGGTTCATGACCTTCGTTTTGATTTTGAGTAGTGTTACCATGGTATTGGCTGTTGAAGCTGGTCACCGTATGGACCGCAAAGCAGTTGAAAAATGGATGCTTTGGACATTGGTAGGTGGTATCGCTTTCCTTAGCTGCCAGGCTTGGGAATGGTCTCACTTTATTCATGGTACGGATACACCCACTATTGTGAAGTACTTTGTAAACGGACAATGGATCAGTAAGGAAATATTTGGTGCCAACCTGCATGTCAATCAATATGGTCCACAGGACTTCGCCGACTTCTTCTTCTTTATCACCGGCTTCCATGGCTTTCACGTATTCAGTGGAGTGTTGTTGAACTTCCTGATCTATTATAACACTGTTACTGGTGTTTACAACCGCAGAGGCAGCTATGAAATGGTAGAGAAGGTAGGTTTGTACTGGCACTTTGTGGATCTGGTTTGGGTATTTGTATTCACCTTCTTCTATCTGGTTTAAAAAATTAAAAATATAAGACGATGGCACATCACTCACATGAACCTGAAGTAACTGTAATTCCTCCCGATAAAGCGAAGATCAAGCTTCTGTGGAAGACAGCATTGATTCTTTTCATCATCACGATGGTGGAATTCCTTATCGCATTTACTATTCCGCACGAATACCATAATGCCCGTGTATTTATTTTCGTAGCGATGACAATTGTAAAGGCAGGATACATTGTACTGGAATTTATGCACTTGAAATACGAGGTGAAAGTATTGTTCTGGTCTGTACTTATCCCAATGATATTTGTGATCTGGATGCTGGTAGCCTTTGTGTACGAAGGCATGAAGATCTCGGAAATCAATTTTCTGAAGTAGCTTATTTCTATCATTAAATGAAGAGAGGCTAAAGTGTACACTTTAGCCTTTTCTTTTCAAGAACATGAAATTCAAGTGGGTTTATCTTTTCCTGGCGTTCTTTCTCCCGATAGGGTTAACTTTCTTCCTGCAGTTTTTTGGAAAAAGTGAATTTAATATTCCGGTGTATTATGAAAAGGGTATAGGTGCCGATACGCTGGCATCCGAATGTCACTACCAGTACAGGGCACCTTACGTTATTCCCGATTCGGTAGCCAATAAGTTGGCGAAAGGAGTAACCACAGCAATGCTGATTACAATCGATTCAGGCAGTTTAGCGAAGAAAAATTTTGATCGTGTAAAAGAAGAATTGACAGCAGGTGAGTTTACCTTTGTGCTTGTAAATCAGGCGAACAGTAATTCACTTCTCTCCTGTGTTCTGTTTTTAAAGGGTGATTGGACTACGGTGTTGGTGGATGATCACATGCGAATACGGGGGTATTACAACCCGGCTAAAAGAGAGGATGCGGACCGGCTGATCGCTGAAATGAAAATACTATTAAAGGATTATTAAAATGGTTATTGCTGAACAACAGTCTCCTTATCGTAAACTCATCATTGCCTTATCGATTATCATTCCGGTAGCAGTGGCGGTTCTTTTTCGTGTAAAGATTGAAGGCTTCGATTTCTCTTTTCTACCACCCATCTACGCCACCATCAATGGCATCACGGCCGTTGTTTTGATTGTTGCTGTGTGGGCGATTAAGAACAAGAAACAATCGCTGCATGAGCTGCTGATGAAGGTCTGTATTGGGTTATCGGCTTCTTTCCTGGTGATGTATATCCTGTACCACATGACCAGCTCACCTACTCCTTATGGCGGAGAAGGAGTGATCAAGTACGTGTATTATTTCATCCTCATTACGCACATTGTTCTTTCCGTATTCATCACTCCACTGGTGCTGTTTACCTTCTCACGGGCACTGGCAGGTACTTTTGCGAAACATCGTCAGCTGGCGAAGATTACTTTTCCTATCTGGCTTTATATTGCCATCACAGGGGTAATCGTTTATTTAATGATCAGTCCGTACTATAACTAAAAGAGATATGAAACGTGTCACCATTTTGTTTCTACTCCTTCTGGCTGCAAGTGCTCAATCATTCGCGCAATGCGCGATGTGCAGAGCTACGTTGGAAAATAATCTGAGCAACGGTAATCCGGGAATTGCACTGGGTATCAACTTCGGAATACTTTATCTTCTATTTGCGCCTTATTTTGCGATAGCGGTGATCGCTTTTTTCTGGTATCGAACAAGTAAAAATAATGCCCTCAGGAACTCGATCAAGCGCCATTTTGCAGGGTAAATGTCCACACTGCAGACAAGGTGAAATTTTTAAATACAGCGTGTGGAGTTTTCGGTTTGCCGAAATGAATCCCTCGTGCACGCACTGCGGAATAAGCTTTACGCCCGAGCCTGGATTTTATATCGGGGCCATGTACATCAGTTATGCATTCAATATCGTTCTTTTGATTGCGTTTGGGGTAGGTCTCTATACGTTCACCACAGCTCCGGACTGGGTGTATGTCACATCGATTATTACAGCTTCATTTGTCTTCATTCCTTTTTCATTCCGCTACTCCCGCATCCTTTTTCTTCATGCTTTTGGTGGAATAGAATACGATCCTAAAAGCTCGTCCTGATTTCTTATCTTTAAAGAAACCGTTTACGAATGCTCATCAAAGGCACTCGCCTGTCCGCTTTAATTGCATTGCTATGTCTTGCTGCTTCCTTCGGAATCCGCTCGACACAACCGTCTGCATGGTCAAAAGAAGAGATAGCGGCTGTGGTATCCGCGAATCTTCAACAGGAGCTGGAGGCAATTGACAGGGAAGCAAAGCAAATTCAGGCAGATTCAGGTAGCTGGAATACGCTAACGCATTTCTTTCTGCTGGTGGATAGTGCGCATATTCTGCGATGGAATCAGAATGACTTCATCCCCGATCTGCGTATGTTAACGGATTCAGTGAAGATACGATGGGTACAGAACCTGCATGGTGATTATGTCATAAAGAAAATAAGAACCGATGCTCATCATTACCTGGTTGGCATTGTTCCGCTCATCGAGCGATTTAAGATTTCCAATAGCTTTCTCGAGCCGCAGTGGAATGAGGCTGTTTTTCCTGCGTCCAATATTCAGATTATTGATCCGCTTTTTTTAGATAGCGCGCCCGTTACCACGGCACAGGGTAACATTCTTTTTAGAATCAACTCCTCGGATGCCGGTAATTTCATCGAAGAAGACCCTATCGCTGTGCTGCTTTATTGGGCAGGCATGATTGCTTTGCTGATCGCTTTGTGTCTTTGGACTTATTTATTCTATCAGTCAGGCAAAGCAGAACGCGGATTTTTATTGCTGACTATATCTCTTTTCGCGTTGCGATTTACCTCTGTTTATTTCAACGCGCCCGGATTTTATAACGATGAGCTTTTATTCAACCCACGTTTCTTTGCTTCCTCTGCCTTTAATCCATCCATAGGCGATTTATTTCTTAATACAGGGGCGGTAGTAATTTTGTGTGTTTACCTGTTCTTTACCTATAGTAAATGGAAGATCGTACAACACTTGTATAACGCATCAGGTAGCCGAAGAAGTATCATTGCCGGCATCTGTATAACGGTTGGTTTTTTTACACTGCTGTTTCCTTTTCTTTACTTCGAAACTATTTTTCATAACTCCTCCATCTCCCTGGATATTAGCCAGTCCATTCATTTTGATTTGATTCGTGTAGTTGCCTTTTTGTGTGTCGCTATTTCGTTCGTTGCTACCTTTTGTTTTGCGCATGTGTTCTTCCGTTTGTTTCTTTCGCTGTCAAGACATCACTGGCGCTCGTTTCTTTCTTTCCTGCTGCTTGGCGTGATTATTCTTATGGCTTACTCTTTTGTGGCCGAGCGCAATTACTGGATTACCATTAGCTGTGGGAGTTTTTATTTCATTGCACTTTATTTCTTTGGAATCACCCGTACGCTAAAGACCATCTCTTACCGTACGTTCTTCTATTTTTTACTGATTCTTTTTTTCTTTGCGCTGCAAGGCGCGCTAAGCATACGAAGGTTTACCAATGAAGAGCGGATCTCATCGCAATATCGTTTTGCCAATGAGTTCCTGGTGGGCCGGGATTTTTTTGGTGAATTCCTTCTGAATGAAACAGTAAGTAAAATCAAGGAGGATCCGTTCATTCAAACCAGCCTGGCGAATCCATTTCTCAGTAAGGCCAGCATCCGGCAAAAAGTAAGACAGATCCATCTTAATAATTACTTTGACCGCTATGACGTCCGGATCTATCTCTATAACTCCGTGGGGGAACCACTGGACTCTGAGCCTTTTCTCGACTTTGCCAGCCAGGTTAAGACCTATCAAAACAAATCAAATACCACCGGTTATAATGGAATCTATTTCACCAACGATCCGCAAGAGCAAACGGAAAGAAAGTACCTCATTATCGTGCCGGTAGAACGTTCGCAGGCACCGCTTGGATATATCGTGATGGAGTTGGCTATGAAAAAAGTAATTCCACGAAATGTATATCCGGAGTTACTTGTCGACAACCGGTTTGCCGCTTACCTCCGGAGCAGGGATTACAGCTATGCGATTTATTCAAATGGAAAACGCGTAAGTACGTTCGGTGAATTTAATTATGAAAAGAACATCACCCCTTCGCTGTTGAGTGACAAGGCACTTTATACAACAGGTATTACTATAAACGATTTTACGCATATCGGTGTGGAAGATGAGGATGAACGTATCGCTATCGTATCGTCACCCGCTTATCCTTCATTTAACATGGTGATCAATCTTTCATTCTGGATGGTGAGCGGGTTGCTTTTTATATTGATCATTTTGATGGTACAAGGAATTCATTACTGGATTATGGGCGAGCGCATCAATTATTCATTGCGTGTACAGCTTTATTTTTATTCCAGTTTGTTACTGCCGCTGCTCGTGGTGAGCATTACCACATTAAGTGTCACTACACGATCAGCGGCCACGCAGCTCAATGACGAGTACATCAATAAATCTAAATTGCTGGGAGAATCACTGGCGGGTGGTCTGGCATCGCACGAAGAAGGTGGACGAATGGGTAGTGATGAACTGAGGCGAAAAATAAGAGACCTGGCTCGTGTATCGGATGTGGATGCCACGTTATATGATAATGAAGGCAAGCTCATTGGTTCCAGCCAGCCGTTAATATTTGATTATCAATTCAAGTCGGAATGGATAGATCACTCAGCGTTGCAAAAAATAGTTAACGAGAAGGAAACTTCTTTTGTAAAAGAAGATCACATTGGTGCGTTGAAATATTATAGCGCCTTTTGTGCCATTCGCTCTCCTCAGTCAGGTGAGCTGATGGGAATTGTTTCACTTCCATTTTTCGGCTCAGCCGCTTCGCTGGAGAAGACACAGATTACGATTCTGGGTAATATACTTTCTGTGTTCACGGTGGTTCTGATTGTGTTCTCTATCTTTTCTTTATTGGCTGCCGATCGCCTTACGCATCCGCTACGCATCATTGCGCGCACACTGGGCCGCACTACATTGACGGGGCACAACGAACCATTGAACTGGAATTCAAATGATGAGATAGGCGTAATGGTGAAAGAGTATAACCGAATGGTGCAAAACCTGGAGCAGAGTAAAATCGAATTGGCCCGAACACAGAAGGAGAGCGCCTGGCGCGAGATGGCAAAGCAGGTAGCGCATGAAATTAAGAACCCGCTTACTCCCATGAAGCTTACGTTGCAACAAATGGAAATGCTTTTAAGAAATGAAGAAGGCATTCCGAAAGAGCGGGCAGAGAGATCGGTGAAGTCATTACTGTCCCAGGTAGAAATTCTCAATGAAATCGCCTCATCGTTCAGCACGTTTGCACGAATGCCTGCCCCGGTAATGGTTAAACTGGAATTGAATACCGTATTGAAAAAAGCAGTGGACCTGTATGCAAATAACGATTATGGAAAGCTGGAATGGCAACCTTTTGCTCATCCGGTAGGGGTGATGGGAGATGAGCAGTTGCTGATACGGATATTTTCAAACCTGATATTGAATGCATTGCAGGCAGGAGAGGGCGTGCTGCCATTGCTTGTAAAAGTTCAGTTGCGTACGGAAGGAGATCACGCAATTGTGTCCATTGAAGACAATGGAAAAGGTATTGCTGCCGATGTGAAAGAAAAAATATTCATTCCCTACTTCACGACAAAGAAATCCGGTTCAGGCCTTGGGCTGGCGATTGTACAACAAGGCATTGAGCAAAGCCGCGGCCATATTGAGGTAACATCAACAGAAGGAGTGGGAACTACTTTCCTTGTTCAATTTCCTCTGGTATAAAAATCAAACTAACGGATTTTAATCCATTTACGTACGGTCTTTTCTGTGCCCGCAGATACCGTAATGAAATAGATTCCCTGTGCCAGGGAAGTGGTGTTGATCACGGCAGAGAATGATTCGGTTGTTTTACTGAGTTCTTCTTTACCGACTTCATGACCAATGGCCGAATGAATTTGCACACCGATAGTACCTATGAATTTATTGCTTAACTGAAGGTGAAGTTCGGATGAGCCAGGGTTAGGATAGAGTTGCAATTCACGAATGACAGGAGCAGGCTCCAATCCGGTAACCGTTCCCTCACGTGTAAAGATCGTTGTCCGTGCCGTTTTCTGACAGAGTTCTAAACCCGATCCGGTTACTTCATAGGTAGTGGTTTTATCTGGGCGAACAACCAACTGAGGGCCGATGGCATTTTGTACTGAACCATCCAGCGCATTCCATGAAAAGATACTTGCCCCTTTTCCATTGAAGGTGACTTCCTCACCCGGAGCAATTAGTGTTTTGGAAGCCGACATCTGCACAGATGGATTCATCCCTGCAAGTGGTTGAATGTTCAGAGCGATGTTGGCTCCGAAGGCTATCGCGTAGGTAGTCCATGTACCCGATGCGTTCTGTATCCAGGAGGTGGCATTGGTAGCTTCACCATTGGCGGAGGATTGAATCGCGAGACTATCTCCGTTATCATAACTGATTTCAATACCTACCTGAAAGGGTTTGCCAAAGACAGGAGTCTCCCGATCGAAGACAATGGAAGTAGGCTTGTTGGCAGCCAGATCACTTTTGATTTGTTTGTATAATACCGCCTTGCGCTCGATGACTGCGGCGGGGCTATTTTGCGGACCACGTGCATTCCATACCACTACGTTGATGGTGGCATCTTCGTGAAGGGTGTACAGTTTTCCGAACTGGATGTTCACGCCACTGATGTAGGTATAACCACAGTCGTTTGTAAAAAATTCAGAAAATGCTTTACTCTGTGCGCTGTTGTGACCCGCCAGATAACCTTTATAATTTCCAAAGGAAGAAAGTTTCAGAACAGAAGGAGTGTAGGTAGCGTTGAAATTAGAGAACGTATTGCAGAGCCCCTGATCACTTACTACAATGTAGTTTTTAATGGTGATAGTAGAATCACCTTTCGCGTTAGTGGCCGTCAGTGTAACGTCATAGCTTGCTGCTGTGGTGTATTTTACTTTTGGATTCTGCAATGTGGAAGTCGAAGGATCGCCACCGGGGAACGACCATTTCCAGGAAGTAGGGAAATTGGAAGAAAGATCGGTGAATGAAATTTCGCTACCCAACAGGATGCATTTCTGATTTTCAATACTGAAGCGGGCAACAGGTTTGCTATCGGCTACGCCACTGCAAAGATTATCCTTACCTAATGTCTTTCTGCGCGGACTCAATTCGAGCACTGCTAATATCCTGGCTTTCTGCCCATTGGTAAAGATATTCATACAGGCGTCATCACTATAATCCATGTAGTTCTGTACCATGGCCGGTGTGCTTCCGTCACAACTCAGCTTATTGGTTGGGCAACCACGACTTTCATTTTGCTGAGTAGGGGTGTCGTCAACAAAATCGCTGGCACAGCTTCCATCTCCCCAGATGTGACGCAGTCCGAAGAAGTGACCGGTTTCATGGCTCAGTGTTCTTCCTTTATTGTAAGGAGCTGACATGACCGGGAAAGTCCCTTTGTCGGCAGAACCGAAAGAAGTGTATTGAATAACCACTCCATCGGTAGTGGCCGGGCCGCCTATCGTGTTTAATCCTGTCAGATTCGATTGATCAGGAAACTGAGCGTACCCAAGAAGATTTGCATCTTCACCTCCAAATTTCAAGGTCCATACATTAAAGAATAGGTTAGGATTCCAGATGGTAGAAGGTTTTAGCGATCCATCAATCTGTGCACGTGTCCAGGTTTGATTGGCGCCACGCACACGGTCAATACCTGGCTCCGCTAAGGTTACCCCGTTTTCATTGACGGGCGAGAGACAAAATTCAATTTCAATATCAGCGCCTACCGGGTTGGTGTTAAAACCGGGGGTACCCGCTTTCTTTCTGAAGTCTTCGTTGAGTACCTCGAGTTGTGATTTTACCTGCGCCTGGCTGATGTTAGCTCCGGTACCTACGGCCTCTCCATTGTGAACGACATGCACTACAATGGGTATGGTGATTACGGTAGCCTGTGTTCTTCCTGACCGCGACCGGGCGTTGATCTCTTTGATTTTATTTTGAAGTTGGATTTCAAAATCGTTGAGCTCACCCCGCTGCGGGAAACGGGCACGATTGATACTGTCCTGCTCCATGGTAGCACATTGGATAACCTGTTGTGCTACGGTGTGCTGATGCAGCAACAGCATGAAGAATAAGCCACATCCGGTTAGAAAGTATTTCTTTAAGCGCATCATTTCGTCATCTCAAACTTGTTCCTTATTCTGTACTTACCGATTGCATCGTTACCTGATAACTGTACTGACTATCCTGATCCAGATAGATTTCGAGTGTCATCTCGCTGCTGCTGGCCTTGATCACATAAAAGGGCAATGTATTATCAGAAAGCAAAGGCATAATGATATTAAGCGTTGCGGTGGCATTGACAAATGACCATTTATCGCTTACCAAAGCAGAAGCTTCGTTCGCACTGCATTTGACGGACCCGCCAATCACTTCATACATGTTGTCTTTGTCCGCATGAAAAACATATGAATCATCTCTGTAGCACGCAATCTGGCTGGTGTAGTTTACATCGGTCTTGCCTTCTCCCGTCCAGATCAGTTTGGTGATCTTCCAGGTCTTTTTATTCTGACCAGTGAAAATGCGATAGTATTCAGGTGGGTTGGGTTTCAACTCTTCCGAGCATGCCGAGAACAGGACAGGCAGGCTTAGCAGAACTATTTTTAAAATGGTCTTCATCACTTTTCTGGAGTAAGTGTAATGGCAGTAGTAGCATCCGATCCATCTGAATTAAGACCGATGAAGATCAGATTCATGGTTATGACTTTAGTTACCGGGTCAATCACACCATTCCCTTTCATTTCATCTTGCTCCGGTATAGTCAATGTATTATCACCATTGTCGGTAAAGGTGAGGCTGTAATCATACGGTGGCGTGAATAAATTGATATTCCAGTTAGAAAGGGTGTAGGTTTCGCAGTCATTGCTGCTGATCGTTATTCCTTGAACAGGTACGGCAAATGCACTTCTCGTTCCGCTATACGATCCCGACAGGATACAATCATCCTGAATGGTCAACGTAAATGATTTGCCGATAGCACTGACACCCTGCCCGACTTCCACTGCACTGTTATTGGAGGTTTGCAGGGTGAATATAATGTCCTGGCTTCTGAGAATGTTGTTCGCATTATTGATGAGTTGAACGGTGATGTAGCCAAAATATTCTCCTTTCTTGATGACCACCTTTCCACGCTCACCGGTAATGGTGTAATCCACCCCTTCACGCGCTGTGCCACTGATCGAATAAGCAAGTGTCAGATCGGCATCAGGAGCCTTGGTCGTATTGATTTCGATTTTGACCGGCTTGATGTCGCTTTCCTTTTTAGTGAGTGTAGCTTCCGTGAATCGTACAAAATCAGAACCCTTGTAGGTGAGCTGTTCGGTTTCGCAGCTGATGGCAAGCAGCACCAACGCAACACTGAATGAACGCATTATCGTATAAACCCGCTTCATCTTAGTACCCCGGATTTTGATTATCTGCCAAAGCAGGATTGTTTTGAATTTCGCGCTGTGGAATAGGCCATACGTTGTACGTGTCCTTCCAGTTGCTGTTGAATACAGGCATGATCTGGGCCGCACGATCCGTGCGTACGATATCATACCAGCGATGTCCTTCAAAGGCCAGCTCATACCTTCTCTCTTGTTCTACCAGGGTGATCATCTGGTTTTGAGTGGCCGATGTAATGGTGGGAGCGTTGGCCCGGGTGCGAAGAACATTGATATCTTCTGCCGCGCTGCCTGTGCCTGTTATCTTTCCCTGGTTGGCTCTTGCTTCTGCGCGTATGAGGTACATTTCACCTAAGCGAATCACTACAATATTATTGTTGTCCTGATCCGGTGTTCCATATTTAGCCACTGACCATCCATTATCTGTTCCTGCCAGGTTAGCTGAATTGAATGTAATGGAAGAGTAACGATCGCCCGACTCTGCCGAAGCCAATGCAACCACTACCTGGTTAGACGGAATGATTTCCCTTCTTCCCTGAAACAGGCTGTTTAATCCCAGGTTATTATCCGTTCCCGGGTCATCGGTAATGGTGTAGCCTACTTCGAAAATGGATTCATTGGTAAAGTCTTTCAATACCAGGTTTTTGAAACTAGGCTCGAGGGTATACTTGTTTGAACTGATCACTTGTGTGGCATACGTTTCCGCCTGGGCCCAGTTTTTAGAATATAAATAAAATTTTGCCAGTGCAGCGCGAACGGCATAATTACTGGAATAGCCGGCATTCGGTGCAACATCAGGCAACTTTCCCAGCGCAGCCGTATAATCATCAATGATGAGCTGATTAATATCACTCACCGATGCACGTGGTATATTTCGATTGGTCTCGATAGCGGTTGTCAAAACTTCAGGCACACCACCAAAAGAGTGAAGTGCGATGAAGTACGCATATCCCCTCAGGAAATGGGCTGCACCCGTTACCCGATTGCGCTCGGTGGTACTTACACCGGTGATGGTGGGCAGTTTTTCTAAAATGAAATTCGAAATATAAACGGTGCTATAAATGCTTTGCCATAATGCTGCTGCCGATGCATTCGCGGAAGTAATGTTCTTATTACCCAGCTCACGATATTGAGAGAACGTGCCATTGTGAGTGAGGTTGTCCGCTGTGAAATCTCCAGCAATGATGGTAGAAGGCATAATATCGCGAAATGCATTATACAAGCCCACTTCTACATTGGCTACATCTTTGGGTTCATTGAGAACAAGTTCATCCGTTAGCAAATCGACGGGTTGGGGTTCGAGTGTATATTCACATGAACTGAGTACCCATGTAAATGCGATTATGATTAAATAGGAGTAGTGCTTTCTCATTTCAATGTGGCGTTAAGTCCAAGTGAAATTGTTCTTACCTGCGGCAGCGTGAAGAAGTCAATTCCCTGCGCTGTAGTAGACCCATCTAAAGTGCTCACCTCCGGATCGGCACCGGTGTATTTAGTGAACGTAATCAGATTGGTAGCGGAAGCATATATGCGGAGTTGTGCAAGTAATATCCGGTTGGTTAATTTACTTGGAAGGTAGTAACCAAGGCTTAAATTTTTCAAACGTAAATAAGAGCCATCTTCCAGAAGACGGTTACTGGTGTAATTATTAAAGTTATTCCCTGCTATATAGCGAGGCACATCTGTAATATCGCCTGGCTTCTGCCAGCGTCTTAAGGCATCTATTGTTTGATTGGAGGTCAGGTCGCTTCCGGAATTAAGTAATGAGTTTTTAGTGAGGTTGAGTACACTATTGCCGTACGAGAACTGGAAGAAGACGCTAAGCTCGAAATTTTTGTAGCCAAACCGGTTAGTAAATGCGCCATACATTTTCGGTACGGCATTACCAATCACCATCTGGTCATCATTGGTGATTTTTCCATCCTTGTTGCGGTCCTCATATATGGCATCGCCAGTGGCGGGATTTACACCAAGAAAATTCAGACCAATAAAAGTGCCGAGAGCTTGACCCTTTTCAACAATATTGGTGGAGGTAGTTCCTTCGCCAGCATATCCAGCATTGAGTGGCTGGTCAGAGTTAAGATATAGGATTCTGTTTATGTTTTTTGAAATGTTGATATCCGTACTCCATTTAAATTCCTGATCAAGGTTAATCGTTGAAACTGAGAATTCAATACCTTTATTCTGTATGCTTCCAACGTTATCCCATACACTGGTGAATCCAGTTGTGGAGGCATAAGGCACTCTAAACAGCAATTTGTTAGTCTTATTGAGGTACGTTTCTAAAGTTGATTGTATCCTTCCGTTGAAAAGTGAAATATCTACACCTAAATTCATTTCACGGGTTAATTCCCATTGAAGTTTAGGGTTTCCAAGAATGCTTGGAGCTACACCAGTAGTGCCATTATAAGGTACACTTGCCCATAAACCCAGAAATCGAAAGTCAGGATAATTTTGATTTCCTGTATAACCGAAGCTACCTCTTAGCTTCAGTTCTTCTATTACATTAGAACTAAAAAATGACTCTCGTGAAATGCGCCATGCCGCTGATAATGCTGGAAAATAGGCTACGCGATTTCCTGGCCCGAATCGGGAAGATGCATCTGCACGAAACCCTGCGGTAAAGTAATATTTTTCGTTCAAGTTATATTTACCCTCAGCAAATGCTGACATTAGACCACTTCGTATTTTACCTGAACCTCCCTGATCTACAATACCCGCTGAACCAATGTAAGTAAAGTCATCACTGGGAAATAATCTACCTTGCACACTGCCGGAAATTTCAGGGCGTTGAATGATTTCCCCTCCCAGTAATGCAGTGATATGGTGATTGTCAATACTCTTGTTATAGTTCAGTACTGAGTTGGCAAGCAGGTTAGCTATTTTATCGGTGCTGAATACGCCATACCCTTGTCCTCCTACAGAAGATAAATAACCACCGATAGCTGTTTGCGATGATTCATAGCGATCTTCGGCAACATCCGTGTAATCAATACCTACCTGGCTTCTGAGAAGAAAGTCAGAATTGAATTTATAAATGCCATAAAAGTTGGATACTATTTTTACGGTACTGGTTAAGAAACGCGGTAACACGGCCTGCCCTACAGGGTTAAAGTTAGGGAAAGCGGCATACCCGGGAGAGGAGGGACCAATGATGCGACCCTGCTCATCGTAAGGAGCATAATAGGGAAGGCTTTTAAGTGCACCGGAATACACTCCGTCCAGAAAATTATCTCCCTTTACACGATGGTTCATCGAGTAAGCCATCACCAAGGTATTGCCCACTGTAAACTTGGGCGTGAATTTTCTTTCCACATTCAATGAAGTGCTGAAGCGCTGAAACCGGTTATTAAGCTGAACACCTTCTTCATCCCGATAACCCATACTTAAATAATAGCTGGTGTTATCGTCTCCGCCTGAAACGGATAATTGGTACTGTTGCATCAACCCTCTTCTGAAAATTTCATCTAACCAGTCGGTATTCACGCCATCAGTTACACCCGGAATAAGTCCGGCTGCGTCCGGATTCTCACCTGCGTTGGTCAAGGCTTCGCGCTGAAGTGTGAGGAGCTGAGTGGAGTTGAGGAGTTGTACCTTTTTGGTAGGATCAACAATACCACGTTGTATGTCGAAATTGATCCGAGTAAGTGATTTGTTTCCCTTCTTGGTGGTAATCAGAATCACGCCATTGGCTCCCCGTGAACCATACAAGGCTTTCGCGGATGCATCTTTTAATATTTGTATGGAGGCGACATCATTGGGATTGATTAATGACATTGCATTGTCACCCTGCCCACCGAAACTGCTCAACGACAGCGTGCCTGTCTCTACCTGAATACCATCGACCACATATAAAGGAACATTAGAAGCATTGATGGAAGTGTTACCACGTATGCGTACTGAAATCCCTCCTCCGGGAGTACCCGATGATTGAGTGACCTGAACACCCGGGGCCTGACCTTGCAGTGCCTGATCAATGCTATTCAAAGACATATCTCTGAATTTATCTGCCTTCACGGAGGTAACTGCTCCGGTAAGGTCTTTGCGTTCTACCGAAGAGTACCCCACCACCACTACTTCTGAAAGCTCTCTTGCCGATTCTTTCATGACCACACCAATCAACGGTTGATTGATATAGATCACTTCTTGTGTCTGATGGCCGATAAACGAAAAAACAAAAGTTTCACCAGCGGAAGCCTGTATTGAAAAGCGACCATCCTGATCGGTGATGGCCCCTCTATCCGTGCCCTTGATCGATATACTTACTCCTGGTAATCCATTAGGCTCTGCTTCCGAAGTTACACGTCCGGTAACGACCTGTGCAGTTTGTGCGAAACTGAATAAGGAGAACAAACAAAAGGTGATGAGTAAAAGTCGAAGCATAGGCAATCCGTCCCCGCTAAAATTAAAAGATTTGTCCTGAATTTAAAGACTTTGCTACACATTTGAATAAATTAAAGAAGGGAATACCCTTATTCAGGGGAGTAAACAAGGTTCTGTGAGCCAATCCGTACCTCAGAAACCGGATGGTTTATGAATGAGTTGGGTTCGTGGTACATCCGTTTGAAATGGATCCGGGAACGAGCTGATTTTCTTATCAAATTTTGTTTTGTAGGCCAGTTCAATTTTTTCCTGTACATCTGTTCGTTGGGTGTTTTTGCAGACCCGCCAGAGAAGATAATAATGCATTTCTACATTCGGATTAAAATGGGGCCTTGTATTTAGAAAATGATACCCCAACTCACCCAGTTCTTCTTTGCGGAGGTTATATAAGAACGCATTGACTTGCTTGAGCTGCGGGGGATAATAGGCCGTGTAATCCTGAATGAATGTAGAATTGGTGGCGTATTCCTTTGCGATGTACATGCGCAGGAGCATTGCCCCGATCTTTGTTGTTAGAAAACTGTTTTCAGGATAAACGGAAAGTAGCTGAAGCGAATAATACAGGCAGAGATCGAACTGCTTCTGATCGTAGGCGGTTTGTACACATTCGAAACCGGCCCCGATGCTTATGGCCTTGACCAACTGATCGGGTTGGTGATTTACCGGACGATTGTCAAAGGCGAGGGAAGGTAGTGCGGCTATGCGTGCGGCCATTTCCGGGTGGGAGTGGAGGGAATCCATCGCAAATATAAATGCACGATCCTGCTTCGCGCTGTACACACTCAACTTGGGTTTCAGCCAGTAATTTTGAAAAGGATATTTGCTGAACTGAAATGCACGGAACCATTGATCGCCCAACTCATATCTCGGATAAAGAGCCGAATCCAGTACCACGAGTTCCCTAATTCCTTCCACCAGATTATAAGGGGTGTTTTTCAGGTACACGGCAGCAAGCGAATCGGCCTGACTTTCCAAGTGCCGGCTAAAGCGGGTTTCCGTGTAAACAAGTTCTCGGAGGTCTTCAAGGTCTTTCGTGTTCGCCTGATCGTCAAACAAGATATTGGTTGCTTTTTTACTGATGTTCCGGGTAGTACGTTTTTCTACATTCTGCTTTACCTTTTTAAACACATGGTTTAATTCATAATGCGCCAGTTCATGTGCGAGGGCAAATGCAACCTGACTTTCATTTTCTGATTTATTTAATAATCCCATCGTGACAACA